>NZ_JBFTOJ010000017.1:0-36897 GCF_056397905.1 Stenotrophomonas sp. 05L414_2 | reverse complement strand
GTTGCGGGGGACGCCGTAAACCCCCAGACCGGCCCAGCCGCTGGCGGCTGTGCGTTCGGGCGCTTGCGAAGCAGTGCTTCGCAAGCAAAGCGCCCTCACCCTTGGGGGCTTGACCGCGGCATCCATGCCGCGGACACCCCCGCAACCGGACCCACCCCGCCTTCGACAGGTTCCGCGATCTGTCGGAATGGCATGGCCTGCTTCTGGTGGGTGTCGACCTTGCCTGCTGTTGGTAGGTGTCGACCTTGGTCGACACGGTGGATCCACGCCATGCGTGGATGAATCCAAACGTGCCAACCAAGGTCGGCATCTACCGGATCGAAGGGCCTGCATATGTCGACCTTCGACAGGTTCACGCGGCTGTTGGTAGGTGTCGACCTTGGTCGACACGGTAGATCCACGCCATGCGTGGATGAATCCAAACGTGCCAACCAAGGTTGGCACCTACCTGGCCACCTACCGGGTCAGAGGCCCTGCATCAACGCCATCTGCGCCGAATGCGGGGCTTCGTCGTGGGCCGGTGCGCGCTTGTGGTAGATGCCTTCGGCATCCAGCTCCCAGGCGTTGAGGTTGTCGTCCAGGTAGTTCTGCAGCACCTCGCGGTACACCCGCTTGGCCAGCGCCGGGTCGAGGATCGGGAAGCAGGTTTCCACCCGGCGCAGCAGGTTGCGTTCCAGCCAGTCGGCGCTGGCGCAGTACAGCTCCGGTGCGCCGTCGTTGCCGAACCAGTAGACCCGGCTGTGTTCCAGGAAACGGCCGACGATCGAGCGCACGCGGATGTTGTCCGACACGCCCGGTACGCCCGGGCGCAGGGTGCAGGCGCCACGGATGATCAGGTCGATCTGCACACCCGCCTGCGAGGCGGCGTACAGCGCACGGATCACCTGCGCTTCGTTGAGGGCGTTCATCTTGGCGATGATCCGCGCCGGTCGCCCGGCGGCGGCGATGCGCGTCTCGCGCTCGATCCTCGCCAGGATCCCGGTGTGCAACGTGAAGGGCGACTGCAGCAGGCGCTTGAGCTTCATCTTCGACGCCAGCCCGGACAGCTGCTGGAACAGCAGGTGCACGTCGTTGCCGATGTCCGCATCGGCGGTGATCAGGCTCAGGTCGGTGTACGCGCGCGCGGTACCGCTGTGGTAGTTGCCGGTGCCCAGGTGCACGTAGCGGCGCAGCTTGCGGCCTTCGCGGCGCACGATCAGCAGCATCTTGGCGTGGGTCTTGTAGCCGACCACGCCGTACACCACCTGCACGCCGGCTTCCTGCAGCCGATCGGCCAGGCCAAGGTTGGCTTCTTCATCGAAGCGCGCGCGCAGCTCGACCACCACGGTCACGTCCTTGCCGGCGCGCGCCGCCTGGATCAGTGCATCGACGATCAATGAGTCCTTGCCGGTGCGGTACAGGGTCTGCTTGATCGCCAGCACGTTCGGATCAAGGGCGGCCTGGCGGATCAGGTCGAGCACCGCCGCGAACGCGTCGAAGGGGTGGTGCAGCAGCAGGTCCTGGCGGGCCACGGTCTCGAAGATGCCGTCGCTGTCGCGCAGGGTGCGCGGGGTCATCGGCGGATACTTCAGGTCCGGCTGGGCGATCAGGTCGTACAGCTGGATGATGCGGTTGAGGTTGACCGGTCCGTCGATGCGGTACACCGCGTTCTCGGTCAGGCCGAAGTTCTGCAGCAGGGTGCGTACGATGTCGCGCGGCATGTCGTGGGCGATCTCCAGCCGCACTGCAGGCCGGTAGCCGCGGTCCACCAGCTCATCGCGCAGGGCCAGCGCCAGGTTTTCCACTTCCTCTTCATCCACCACCAGCTCGGAGTTGCGGGTGACACGGAACTGATAGGCGCCCAGCACTTCCAGCCCCGGGAACAACTCGTCCACGAAGGTGGACAGCACCGAGGACAGGAACACGAAATTCTGCGGGCCGCCGAGTTTTTCCGGCAGCTGGATGATCCGCGGCAGCGAACGCGGTGCGCGCACGATGGCCAGGTGGCCGCTGCGGCCGAACGCATCGGTGCCCTTCAGCACCACCACGATGTTCAGCGACTTGTTGAGGWTCTTCGGGAACGGATGCACCGGATCCAGGCCCAGCGGCGACAGCACCGGCATGATCTCGTTGCGGAAATAGGCACGCAGCCAGCGCTTCTGGCGATGGGTCCAGGAGTTGCGGCCGAGCACGCCGATGCCGGCCTCCATCAGCGCCGGGCGCAGCGTCTGGTTCCAGCAGCGGTACTGCTGGTCCACCAGCTCGGCGGCGCGCTCGTGGATGGCATTGAGAATGGCCTGCGGGCTCATGCCGTCCGGTGCCGGCGGCAGGCCGAACTCCTGTGCATGACGGACCGCAGCGGCACGGATCTCGAAGAATTCATCCAGGTTCGTGCAGGAGATGCACATGAAGCGCAGGCGCTCCAGCAGCGGCACCTGCGGGTCCATCGCCTGCGCCAGCACGCGGAAGTTGAAATCCAGCTGCGACAGTTCGCGGTTGATGTACAGCGCCGGGTCGCGCAACGGATCGCTGTCCGTGCTCACGGGGAGGGGGGGGGATCCGAGGCTGCTCATGGCGTCATTCTTCGAAGGAGGTCAGGGGGGCGGACTCACGCGGTCGCACGTGGTCGGCATCGAAATGGCAGGCGAACACCGAGCCCTTGCCGACCTCGCTGTCGATTTCCAGGCGTGCGTGGTGCAGACCGAGGATGTGCTTGACGATCGAAAGGCCCAGGCCGGTGCCRCCGSTTTCGCGCGAGCGGCTGCKGKMGAYGCGGTAGAAGCGTTCGGTCAGGCGGGGCAGGTGGGTGGCCGGAATGCCATAGCCGGTATCGCGTACCGCCAGCACCACGCCGTCGCCCTCGCGGCGGAACTCCACCGCGATGCGGCCACCGGCCGGGGTGTAGCGGACCGCGTTGGTGACCAGGTTGGAGAACGCGCTGTGCAGTTCCTTGGTCGAGCCCTGCAGGTCCACGCCGGCCAGGTCGTCGATGCTGATCTGGTGCCGGCCCTGGCTGTGCGCTTCGGCTTCGCGGCGCAGGGTGGCCAGCATGGGCTGCATCGCCACCGTCTCAGCCTCGCTGTGTTCCTGCGATTCCAGCCGAGACAGGGTCAGCAGGTCCTCCACCAGCTGGGCCATGCGCTGGCTCTGCTTGCGCATTTCCTCCAGCATCGGTCCGGTTCCCGGGAAGTCCTCCGGGTCCATCATGTCCAGGTAGCCGTGGACCACGGTGAGCGGCGTGCGCAGCTCATGTGAAACGTTGGCCACGAAGTCGCGGCGTACCTGTTCCAGGCGCAGCAGCTTGCTGACGTCACGGGCGATCAACAGCCAGTAGTCGGACGAATAGGGAATCAGGCGCAGGTTCAGGCGGATCGCAGGATCGACCGGCGATGGCACGTCCAGGATCGGTTCGGCATTGCGGCCACCGGCCAGCCAGTGGGCCAGCGGCATCGGCTGCAGGCGTTCGACCAAGGCCTCACCCAGATCGCCCGGATGATGCAGGCCGAGCAGGGCCGTGGCCGCTTCGTTGAACCACTGCACGCGCTGGCTGTTGCGGTCCAGCACCACCACGGCGTCGGGCAGCGCGGCCGCTGCAGCGCGATAGCTGCGCAGCATGTCCAGCAGTCGCCGCTTGCGCACGCGCATCTCGACCTGGTTGCGGTACAGCAGGCGGTCCAGCTCGTTCCAGACGCCGGTGCCTTCGGCGGCGGTGTCCCAGCGCTGGCGCGCGGTCAGCCGGCGCAGCACGCGGCGCAGCCGCCAGTAGTGCCAGACCAGCGTCGCCAGTGCCGCCAGCGCGATGCACAGCCACAGGTGGCCAGTGAACCAACCGACCAGACCGGCCAACAGCAACACGGTGGCCACGGTGGCCAGTGTCTTCAACCAGGCAGAGCGGATGTGGCGGGGCATTGCGGTCTCGTCGTGGGTTGCGGCGGTTCACGCAGGTGAACCGGAAGTTATAGCAGAGTTGCCGACGCCGGCACCGTGGGGTGCACGGCGCCGGCACGACGAGGCTCAGGTTGCGGTGGAGAAGCGATAACCGGCGCCGCGCACGGTCTGCACCATGTTCTCGGCGTTGAACGGTTCCAGCGTCTTGCGCAGGCGGCGGATATGCACGTCGATGGTGCGTTCTTCCACATACACGCTGCCGCCCCACACGTGGTCCAGCAACTGCGCGCGGGTATACACGCGCTCGGGGTGGGTCATGAAGAAGTGCAGCAGGCGGTACTCGGTCGGGCCGATCGGCACCGGCTGGTCGTTGGCGAACACGCGATGGGCGGCACCGTCGATGYGGATCGCGCCCACCGCCACGCTGCCGTCCTCGTCATCGTCGCGGGCGCGGCGCATGACCGCGCGGATACGCGCCAGCAGTTCGCGCGCCGAGAACGGCTTGACCACGTAGTCGTCGACACCGGCTTCGAGGCCGCCGACGCGGTCGTTCTCTTCGCCGCGCGCGGTCAGCATGATGATCGGCACTTCGCGGGTGAGGGTTTCCTTGCGCCAGCGCCGGGCCAGGTCCAGGCCGCTGGTGCCGGGCAGCATCCAGTCCAGCAGGATCAGGTCGGGGACGCGGTCGGCGATGGCGGTCTGGGCCTCGCGGGCGTCACCGGCGTGGACAGGTTCGTAATCGCCCTTGCGAAGGGCGAAGGCGACCATTTCGCGGATCGCGGGCTCGTCATCGACGATCAGGATGCGTTTCTGCACGAGGGCACCGTAGGGCTCAGTTACTGGAGTGGTGCCAGTAGACTACGGTTTGATGACATGTTTGTGACTGCCTGGCCGGCATCTGGCTTTGCTGCCATCTGCCGGTCATGCCGCACTCAGCGGCGGTCCAGATCCGGGTCCTGCACGCCCTGCCGGCGCAGCTCGAGCACGGTGGGCGTGATCGACTCGATCCGCGCATCCACCCGGGCCCGACCGACATAGTCCAGCGCGGGGTTACGCTTGAGTGCCTGCAGCTGCATCAGGGCCTGTTCCGGGCGCCCGCCCAGGAACGCCGCCTCGGCATAGGCCTCGCTGGCGCGGACGCTGTCGCCGGCCAGTTCACTGGCGCGGGCGTAGCGCTGCTGGAAGACCGGATCGTTACCGCTTTGCGACAGCAGGGGGCGCAGCATCGCCTGCGCGCGCTGGCCCGCGGCCTGGCCTCCCTGCTCGTTCAGGATCTCGGCGTAGGTCAGGGCCACCGGCCGGCTGTTGGGGTGTTCGTGCAGCAGCTGCTCGAAGCGCGCATTGGCCTGGGTGGATTGGCCGGTGCGCGACTCCGCTTCGGCCAGGGCCAGGGCGACCCACAGGCTGTCCGGGTGGGTCTTCAGCAGGTCGGTGAGGGTCTGCCGGGCCTGGTTGGCACCGCTGCGGCCACCGCGCATCGTGGCCAGCGCCTGGCCATAGCGCTGGGCGTCATCCAGGCCGTCCTTCTGCCTGCGCGCAAGATCGGTGTACTCGCGTTGCAGGTCGGCCGGGCTGTCGGCGCTGAGCACGCGCAGGCGCTCACGGGCCCAGTTGAAATCGCCACTGGCGCCGCGGCTGAGCTGGCCGATCGGAACCCGCAGCACGCTGCCGGGCAGCAGCGGGTTGATGCCGCGCAGCAGCGGATCGCCCAGGGTCGGGTCGGCGGGATCCACTCGCTCCTTTCGCTCGCCGCTGGGCGTGCGCGTGGTCAGCAGCACCGTGTCCTTCTTCATCTGTTCGGCGCGGGCCTTGGCCTCGCTGATGCGGGTGGTGTTGACCGGGTGGGTGCGCAGGAAGTCGGGAACGCTGTAGCCGCCATCGTTGCCGCGCATCGCCGAGGACATGCGTTCGAAGAAGCCGGCCATCGCATCCACGTCGTAGCCGCTGCGCGACAGCGTGCGGATGCCCAGCCGGTCGGCCTCCGATTCGTTGGAGCGGGTGTAGTCGATCTGCCGTTGCTGCATCAGGCCCATGCCCGAGCTGATCGCGGCCATGGTCGCGTTGCCCGAGGACGAACTGTTGCTGGCCTGGGCGGCAACCACCGCCGCCAGCATCCCCAGCAGGATCGGGATCTGGTCGCGCTGGGCGCGCTCGACCCCGCGCAGCACGTGCTGCTGGGTGACGTGGGCGATTTCGTGCGACAGCACCGCCGCCACCTCGTCCTCGCGCTCGGCCGTCAGCACCAGGCCGGCATTGACGCCGATATAGCCGCCGAGGGTGGCGAAGGCATTGATCTGGCGGTCCTTCATCACGAAGAACGTGTAGGGCTGGCGTGGCTGGTCACTGTTGGATCCGAGGCGGGTGCCCATGGTCTGCAGCCAGTCGTTGACCAGGGGATCGTCCAGTAGGTAGCCATAGTTGCGCAGTTCGCGCAGCATCATCGCGCCGTACTCGGCCTGCCGGGCCGGGGTCAGCAGTTCGCCCGCCGAGGAGCCGATGTCCGGCAGCTTCTCCTGGGCCTGCGCCAGCGGGGCGGCCAGGGCCAGGGTCAGGGCAGCGGTGAGCAGCAGGGGTCGCAAGCGGTCGGTCCTCGGGCAGGGTCGGCCCAGCGTGGCAGGGCAGGGGGCAACCATTCGTTAATCAATCCACAGTGTTGCGGGCGTGGCGTGGAAATTCCAGCGCACCGGTACCATATATGGACCGTCGATCCATCGTGGAGTTTCCCGTGACAGCCCAGTCCGCCGGCGCTACCCCCGCCATCACCATCTATTCCACCGCCGTCTGCCCGTACTGCGTGGCCGCCAAGAACTTCCTCAAGAGCAAGGGCCAGCAATGGACCGAGGTCCGCATCGACCTGGACCCGGTCGAGCGCGAGAAGATGATGGCCAAGACCCGCCGCACCAGCGTCCCGCAGATCTTCGTGGGCGACGTCCACGTGGGCGGCTACGACGACATGATGGCCCTGCATCGTGAAGGCAAGCTCGAGCCGCTGCTGGCCGGGCAGGGCCAGGCATGAGCGCGGCCGACGACGGCAGCAAGGACCGGATCGCCGAGTTCACCGACTTCCGCAAGCGCATGAATGAACGCATCCTGGGCGAGCCGAACCAGGTGGTGCGCCGCTTCTTCGCCCTGGATACGCAGACCTACCAGGCCGGCGCGCTGGACGTGAAGACCAAGGAGTTGCTGGGCCTGGTGGCCTCGATGGTGCTGCGCTGCGACGACTGCATCAGCTACCACGTGGCCCAGTGCAAGGACGCCGGCGTCACCCGTGAGGAGTTCTTCGAGACCTTCTCGGTAGGCCTGGTGGTCGGCGGCTCGATCGTGATCCCGCACCTGCGCCGCGCGGTGGACTTCCTCGACCAGCTGGAAGGTGGCGCCGCCGCCCCGGCAGCGCACGAGCACTGAGCCTGGCCGCTACCGCGAACCGGGCCCTCTGGTAGTGCCGGCCGCTGGCCGGCATCTGGTGGACCCAAATCGGCAGAGGTTGCCGGCCAGYGGCCGGCACTACCCGGTAAATGCCTGCACCGGGGCCTTCCCCTCGATCCCGCAGCCCAGGAGCCCCCTTGTTGTTAAAGGGGGCGCGCCGAAGGCGCGGGGATAAGGAGGAATGCGCGGGCAATTCTGCCTGAGCCGGGGACTGGGACCATGGTCTATTTGGGACCTCGGCCCCGGCTCAGGCATAATTGCGGGTGAAACTTCCTTTGCGCCGGCGTTTCCGGGCACGTCCGGACGGCGTTTTTCCCCCTGTTCGGAACATCGATCAATGACGCAGAAAATTACGGTCATCCGCGGCGACGGCATTGGCCCGGAAATCATGGACGCCACCCTGTTCGTGCTCGACCAGCTCAACACTGGCCTGGAGTACGAAGACGCCGACGCCGGCCTGGTGGCCCTGGAGAAGCACGGCGATCTGATGCCGGCGGTGACCCTGGAATCGATCGCGCGCAACAAGGTCGCGCTGAAGAGCCCGCTGACCACCCCGGTTGGTGGCGGCTTCACCTCGATCAACGTCAGCCTGCGCCGCCACTTCGACCTGTACGCCAACGTGCGTCCGGCCCACACCTTCCCGAACACCAAGTCGCGTTTCGACAACGTCGACCTGATCACCGTTCGTGAGAACACCGAAGGTGCGTACCTGGCCGAAGGCCAGGAAGTGTCGGCCGACGGCGAGACCGCTTTCTCCGGCACCCGCATCACCCGCAAGGGCTCCGAGCGCATCGTGCGTTACGCCTTCGAGCTGGCCAAGAGCACCGGCCGCAAGAAGGTCACCGCCGTGCACAAGGCCAACATCATCAAGTCGACCTCGGGCCTGTTCCTGGCCGTGGCGCGCGAAGTCGCCGCGCAGTACCCGGACATCGAGTTCCAGGAAATGATCGTCGACAACTGCTGCATGCAGCTGGTGATGCGTCCGGAACAGTTCGATGTGATCGTCACCACCAACCTGTTCGGTGACATCATTTCCGACCTGTGCGCCGGTCTGGTCGGTGGCCTGGGCCTGGCCCCGGGCGCCAACATCGGCAAGGACGCGGCGATCTTCGAAGCCGTGCACGGCACCGCGCCGGACATCGCCGGCCAGGGCAAGGCCAATCCGTGCGCCCTGCTGCTGGCGGCGGCACAGATGCTCGACCACGTCGGCCAGCCGGAAAACGCCGAGCGCCTGCGCAAGGCCATCGTCGCCACGATGGAAGCCAAGGATTCGCTGACCGGCGACCTCGGCGGCACCGGCAACACGATGGGCTTCGCCAAGGCGATCGCCAGCCGCCTGTAAGCGGCGGCTCGACTCCGATTGGATCCACAGCGGGGCGCCTTCGGGCGCCCCGCTGCGTTTCACCGGCCAGTAGATCCACGCCATGCGTGGATGGCGGCATCATCTGCAAGGAAAATGATCTGTGCGAAAACCGCACAGATTGTGTGCTCAACGGCGGCTGGTTCGTGCATTCAATGCTCCTCATCCTGTGCCCACTTTCCACCGCACAGGAGCTTGACCATGAACCTCACTGCTTTCGGCCTGGCCGGCCTGATCGGCATGGCTGCCACCGCCCCGGTTGTCGCCGCCGAGCCGGTCCACCCCACCATCCGCCATATGGCTGGCGCTGCGGCTGCCACCTCGCTCGACGCAGCGAAGACGGCCGTGCTGGTGATCGACTTCCAGAACGAGTACTTCGACGCCAGCGCCGCGCCCGGTTTCGCCGGTGGCCGCATGGTCATTCCCGATGGCGTGGCGGCCCTGCGGCAGACGCGTCGCGTGGTCGACTTCGCTGATGCCAACGGCATCCGCGTGATCCATGTGCAGCACGTATTGCCGGCAGGCGCGCCGCTGTTTGCAGAAGGCAGTGTCAACGCGGCATTCCACCGTGACATGCAACCGCGCAAGGGCGAGACGGTGGTGCAGAAGGACAACGTCAGCGTGTTCGCCGGTGCCTCGGCAGCGGCACTGGACAAGGTGCTGAAGGATGCCGGTATCGACACCCTCATCGTCACCGGGCTGCAGACCCATGCCTGCGTTGCCGGTGCTGCACGCGATGCTGCGGCGGCGCCGCGCGGCTACCGGGTGATCGTGGCTTCCGATGCCTCTGCCAGCCGTGATCTGGATCTGGCCAATGGCGGGACCATCGGCCATCGCGCATTGCATGAGGCGTCGCTGGCGCAGATCGAGGATGCCTTTGGCGATGTGATGACCACCTCGGCGATTCTGGCCCTGCCGGTGCGCAAGGCAGGCAACGGCACTTGATAAGCTGGCGGGGTCCGCAGCCTGCGGGCCCCGCCGACTGGAGCGCGCTGCCGATGGACCATTTCGCCGCCCTGCGAGCCCTGCGCGCGATCGTCGACGCCGGCAGTTTCACTGCCGCCGCCGAGCGGCTGGGTACCACCCATTCGGCGATGTCGCGGCAGTTGCGTCAACTTGAAGAGCACCTGCAGGTGCGGCTGCTGGATCGCAACAGCCGGCGGCTGTCGTTGACCGAGGCCGGGCGCGACTACTACAGCGAGGCGGTTGCGCTGCTTGACCGGCTGGAGGCCGCCGATGACCGTGCGCGGGCCGGCCAGGCCCAGCCCAGCGGGCGCGTGCGGGTCAGCGTGCCGCAGGTGGTCGCCAGCCAGGAGCTGCCGCATTGGCTGCCTGGCTTCCTGGCGCGCTATCGCCAGGTTGCGCTGGAACTGTCGGCCGACGATCAGCTGGTCGATGTGGTCGGCGGGGGCTTCGACCTCGCCCTGCGCATCGCGCCGTCCTTGCCTGACAGCCAACTGGTCGCCCGTGAACTGGCGCGATGCCCGCGCATCCTGGTTGCGGCACCGGCGTACCTCGCCCGGCAGGGACTGCCTCGGCAGGTGGCCGACCTGCAGAACCACACCTTGTTGGGGTTCAACCCTGTTGCGGCGATGACGCCGTGGCAGCTGCACGGACCGCGCGGTGTCATCGCCAGCGTGGAAGCAGGCCAGCGACTGCGCGTGGACGCCACGCCGGCACTGTATGCGGCCGTGCTGGCCGGCATGGGCATCAGTCTGTTCACCGCGCTTACGGTGCAGGAAGATCTTCGCGCCGGCCGCTTGATCCGCGTGCTTCCCAGCTGGCACGGTGGCACGCGCTGCTATTTCGCGCTGTATCCCCATGCGCGTGCGCTGGCGCCGAAGGTGCGCGCGCTGGTCGATCATCTCGCCACGCATTACGCTGCAGCGTCGGGTGCGGCAGGGTAAGTCGCACGGCAGTGGTGAGGAGTGGGGATGGAGCCGGTGTATCTGCTGGTCGCGCTGGGCGCGATCGTCGCGGGGTTCGTGCAGGGCCTGTCGGGATTCGCGTTCGGCATGGTCGCGATGTCGTTCTGGGCGTGGGGGCTGGATCCCCGGCTTGCGGCGACGCTGTCGGTGTTCGGCGCGCTGGTCGGCCAGTTGCTGGCGGTATTCACCGTGCGCCGTGGCTTCAACCTGCGCCTGCTGCTGCCGTTCGTGCTCGGTGGGTTGGCGGGCATTCCGCTTGGCGTGCTGGTGCTGCCGCAGCTGGACATGGCCTGGTTCAAGGCGCTGCTGGGAGGTTTCCTGGCGCTGTGGTGCCCGGTGATGCTGATGGCGCGTTCGTTGCCACCGGTCACCGTTGGCGGCCGGTTCGGCGACGCGCTGGCCGGCATGGCCGGTGGTGTGCTCAGTGGCATCGGTGGCTTCGCCGGGCCGATACCGACCCTGTGGAGCACGCTGCGGGGCTTCGGCAAGGACGAGCAGCGCGCGGTCATCCAGAGCTTCAACCTGGCGATGCTGGCGGTGACCATGGCCACCTATGTCGGTACCGGCATGGTCACCCGGCAGATGCTGCCGTACTTCGCCATTGTCGCGCCGGCGATGCTGGTACCCACGCTGCTGGGGGCGAAGCTGTATATCGGTATCAGTGAGGCGCGTTTCCGGCAGATCGTCCTCGGCCTGCTGACCGCTTCCGGTGTGGCCATGCTGGCCTCGTCGCTGCCGTTGCTGCTGTCCCGTGGGGTGGCGGGATGAGGGCTCAGGCGGGCCGCAGCATGCGGAAGCGTTGATCGGCGGTGATCCGGAAGTAGTCGGCCGGTCCGCCACCGCGCAGGATGGTGTCGCTCGCTGCGGTGTCGTAGATGCCGTCGACGAGCAACCGCGTATCGATATGCACGGCGACCACTTCTCCCAGTACCAGCCAGCCATTGGTGTCATTGCCGGCCGCATCACGCAGACGCACGATCTGCGTGCAGCGGCACTCCATGCTCACTGGGCTCTGCGCAACGCGCGGCGGTGCAACCAACTCCGAGGCCAGTGCCGTCAGCCCGGCCAATACGAACTCGTCCACGTCGGGCGCGACTGCGCGGCAGCTTTCGTTCATTGCCTGGGCCAGATCGAATGTGGCGAGGTTCCAGACGAACTCGCCGGTGGCTTCGATGTTGCGCAGCGAGTCCTTGCGGCCCTGGCTGCTGAAACCAATGATCGGCGGCGTGTAGTTGAACGCGTTGAAGAAGCTGTAGGGCGCCAGGTTCACATTGCTGTCGGCATCACGACTGGAGATCCAGCCGATGGGACGCGGGCCGATGATGGCGTTGAACGGATCATGTGGCAGGCGATGGCCATCGGCCGGGCGATAGCTGTGGAAGCGGCGAGGGAGGGTGTCTGCCATGGGGCGTGTTTCCGCGGGAGTCGAGCGTGCTCGACGCTACAAAAAAAGGCCGCGATCCCGACGGACCGCGGCCTTGTCGTTTACGGCATGGACTGGATCAGCGCTGCTGGATCTTCGACAGCAGGCGCAGGAACTCCACATACAGCCAGACCAGGGTCACCATCAGGCCGAATGCGCCATACCATTCCATGTACTTCGGCGCGCGCTGGGCCACGCCGGTTTCGATGAAGTCGAAATCCAGCACCAGGTTCAGCGCGGCCACGACCACCACGAACAGGCTGAAGGCGATGCCCAGCCAGCTGGCGTCATGGATCACCGGCACGTTGATGTTGAAGAAGCCCAGCACGAACGAGGCCAGGTACAGCAGGGCGATGCCGCCGGTGGCAGCCACCACGCCGAGCTTGAAGTTCTCGGTGGCCTTGATCAGGCCGCTACGGTAGGCGAACAGCAGTGCGAACAGGGTGCCGAAGGTCAGCAGCACGGCCTGGAACACGATGCCCGGGAACTTCATGTTGAACACGGCCGAGATGGCACCCAGGAACAGGCCTTCCACCAGCGCGTAGAGCGGTGCGGTGACCGGTGACCATTCCTTCTTGAACACGGTGATCAGGGCCAACACCAGGCCACCGATCGCCCCGCCCATGGCGTACAGCTTGGCGCCGGCCATCACCTGGCCGTAGTCGTCCACGGTCTGGTTCCAGGCGAAGGCCGCGGTCAGCACGGTCAGCAGCAGCAGGAAGCCGGTCTTGTTGACGGTGCCATTGAGGGTCATGGTCTGGTCGGGGCTGGTCACCACCGAGCCACTGGCCAGATCGAGGAAGGTCGACTCGGAAAGAGCCGGGTTGCCGCTGCGCATGCGAGGTCTCCGTGCGAAAAGGGGGCGATTGGGCCATCCGGCCGCTGGCTGCGAGCATAGCCGATGACTGCGCAAGCCGTGGTCATGGCGGGGCAGGGCTGGGATTGCGCGTTGACAGTTCGCAGGGCGCTTGGCCACAATGGCCAGCTCCCCGGGTCCATGCCCGAGGGGATTGCAACACCGGGGTATAGCGCAGTCTGGTAGCGCGCCTGCTTTGGGAGCAGGATGTCGGGGGTTCGAATCCCTCTACCCCGACCAATCCCACGTCACGTCGGATTGGACGCCGTTCCGGTTCGGGCGCCCGTAGCTCAACTGGATAGAGCACCGGCCTTCTAAGCCGGCGGTTACAGGTTCGATTCCTGTCGGGCGCGCCATTGGCGCGACACCGGAACGTAGCTGGCGGATGTGAAGAAGTGCTTGCAAAAGCATGCAGACTCCACCAGAATGTCGGACTCGCTTCGGCGGACCTGAACTTCGGTGACAGTCCTCGGGCAACGTATCAAGCGTCAGCGTCGGCAGCATTGGCGGTGAAGCGAAAGTTTCAGTGGTGGCTGTAGCTCAGTTGGTTAGAGTACCRGATTGTGATTCCGGTGGTCGGGGGTTCGAATCCCCTCAGCCACCCCACTGATTCAACCGCATCGGCATCGCCGAAACGGTATTGCAATAAACAGGTCGCCGGCTATAATGTGCGCCTGAGTTTCAAGGGCTGTTAGCTCAGTTGGTAGAGCAGTTGACTCTTAATCAATAGGTCCAAGGTTCGAATCCTTGACAGCCCACCAAGACAGAAGCCATCGGGTCCGCCCGGTGGCTTTTTTCTTCAAGATGTAACCCTTCGCGATGGATCGCTGGTTGCAGTGCTTGTTTCAACGACGTTGAAGAAAGTGCTTGCAACGCCCTCGCGGATCGGGTCATAATTCGCCCCCCGATTTCGGGCTGTTAGCTCAGTTGGTAGAGCAGTTGACTCTTAATCAATAGGTCCAAGGTTCGAATCCTTGACAGCCCACCAGACGAAAGCCACTTGGTCCGCCAAGTGGCTTTTTTCTTTAGTCTCCGCTGGCGTGGAGCCGGCTGGAGGATAGCCCCCTTGAGTCAAGGGGGCGCGGCGAAGCCGGGGGGATGTGGGTGTTGGTGAGAGGGGCCCGCGCGGTGCGCAGCAGCGCGTGGGGCGGCAGCGCGAATGCGCAGCCGCGTCCCCAAGGTTCGAATCCTTGACAGCCCACCAGACGAAAGCCACTTGGTCCGCCAAGTGGCTTTTTTCTTTCCTGCGGCAGCGTCGGCAGATCCCCGTCATGGGTGGATATCGCAGGCATTGAGGGGTTCATCCACGCATGGCGTGGATCTACTGAAGCGTGGCTGAAATCAGCGTCCCATGCGTCATCAGCATGTTCAATGCTGTGAGCTGCTTCTCACCGGTTGCTGCCGGCATCGCTCCCAATAGGCGTTCCGCGCCGAAGGCGCATGCATGAGGAGTGCTTCGATGACGTTCAACAAGAGCGCGGGCGTGATGCTGGCCGCCGTGGTGGTTGTCGCCCTGTCGGGCTGCAGGGCGGACGAGGCGGCCACCGCCGCTGCGCCGGACTACGCGCGGACGGTGGAGCGATCTGCGGATGTCGACCACGTCGCTGCACAGTCGGTGGAGGGGCGCGACGCCGCGCAGTCGACCGGGGCGACAGGGGAGGCGCTGCCTGCTGGCGCGGTTGAAATGACGCGCTCCGCCGATGGCGCCACGCTGGAAACGCCCAGTGACGATGCGGCCGGCGTCCCTGCGGGCGAAACAACCGAGCCCGCGCCGGCCGCCCGCTGACCCGGATCGGCCTGGGGCGGGATGCGCCCAGGCCGGCTCCAAAGGGCAATTTCCCTGTTCAGTTTTGTGGAAGCCTTCCGCTTTTCGCCCTCGCCTGCAACAATGAACACCTGAGCCGGCCACGCGAAAGTGGCGGAATTGGTAGACGCCCTGGATTTAGGTTCCAGTGCCGCAAGGCGTGGGGGTTCGAGTCCCCCCTTTCGCACCAGGCCGGCCCGTCCCCCGCCCAGTCGGGCATTCCGCGTCAACCCCTGCGCCCGGCCGTGCTGGCGGCGCCGCCCGAATTGGGCGAAACTAAAGGGCTGCGGCAAGCAGGCGCGTCATCGACGTCGCGTCCTTACAACCGTTTCATCCATCATCGAGCCGGGGGCCAGGGCGCCACCGGTGGCAGGAGTCAACATGCAAGCTTCGATCGAAACCATCGGCAACCTGGAACGCCGCCTGAGCTTCTCGCTGCCGGAAGACCGTCTGCAGAGCCACATCAACGGCCGCTTGGGCGAAATCGCCCGCACCACCCGCATCAAGGGTTTCCGTCCGGGCAAAGTGCCGGCCAAGGTGATCGAGCAGCGCTTCGGCGCGCAGGTCCGTGGCGAGGCGCTGGACGGCCTTCTGCGCGAAACCTTCGACGCCGCCGTGCGTGAGCACGACCTGCGCATCGTCGGCAGCCCGCGCATCGACAAGGGTGACGAGGGTGAGTTCTCCTTCGTGGCCACCGTCGAAGTGGTGCCGGACTTCGGTGACATCGACGTCAGCAAGCTGACCGTGGTGCGCCACACCGCCGAAATCACCGATGCCGACATCGACCAGATGATCGAGAACCTGCAGACGCAGCGTCGCAGCTGGTCGCCGGTCACCCGTGCCGCGCAGGACGGCGACCTGGTCGCACTGGAAACCTGGTCGCAGGCCGGTGACGAGCGCCTGCCGGCCGAAGGCACCGAGAAGGGCAGCATCGTGCTCGGCCAGGGCATGATGTTCGAGACCATCGAGCAGGGCCTGGTCGGCATGGCCAAGGACGAAGAGAAGACCCTGGACGTCGAGTTCCCGGCTGACTGGCGCGTGCCGGCGCTGGCGGGCAAGACCGTGCAGGTCACCGTGAAGGTCAGCGACGTGTCCGAGCCGGTCGTGCCGGCCGTCGATGAAGCCTTCATCAAGAGCTTCGGCGTCAAGGGTGGCGACGTCGAGCAGTTCCGCAGCGACATCCGCGCCAACCTCGAGCGTGAGCTGAAGGGCGCACTGATGAACCGCCTGCGTCGTGAAGTCGGTGAGCAGCTGATCGCCGCCTATTCGTCGGTGGAAATGCCGCCGCGCCTGGTCGAGAACGAAGCCCGTGCCATGCTGGCCCAGCAGGTCGAGCAGATCCGCCGCAGTGGCCGCAACCCGGGCGAGATCCCGGCCGACGCCCACGAAGGCTTCAAGGACGCTGCTGCCAAGCGCGTGCTGGTCGGCCTGGTGGTCGGCGAAGTGGCCCGCAGCAACGACCTGCGCCTGGAGCCGAAGCGTCTGAATGAAACGATGCGTCTGATCGCCTCGACCTACGAAGAGCCGGAACAGGTCATTGAGATGTACCGCAACGACCCCCAGCTGATGTCTGGCCTGCAGAACCGCGTGATGGAAGAGCAGGTGATCGACTGGATCGCCGAGCGCGCCCAGCACACTGAAGAAAAGCTGTCGTTCCAGGACGCGATCCGCCAGTAATCCCTGGCGGATTGCCGGATACCCCGCGCCAGCCCTGGCGCGGGGGTGTTTCCCCCCAAGATAGGTACCTCACGAAATGGACAACCGAACCAAAGCCCTGAACATGGTTCCCATGGTGGTCGAGCAGACCAGCCGCGGYGAGCGYGCCTACGACATCTWYTCGCGCCTGYTSAAGGAGCGCCTGATCTTCCTGGTTGGCCCGATCGACGATCACATGGCCAACGTGGTGGTGGCGCAGCTGCTGTTCCTGGAAGCGGAAAACCCGGAAAAGGACATCAGCATCTACATCAACTCGCCGGGTGGCGTGGTCACCGCCGGCATGGCGATCTACGACACCATGCAGTACATCAAGCCGGACGTGAGCACCATCTGCGTTGGCCAGGCCGCCTCGATGGGCGCGCTGCTGCTGGCGTCCGGTGCGGCGGGCAAGCGCTATGCGCTGCCGAACTCGCGGGTGATGATCCACCAGCCGCTGGGTGGCTTCCAGGGCCAGGCCACCGACATCGACATCCACGCACGCGAGATCCTGACCCTGCGTGCGCGCCTGAACGAAGTGCTGGCCAAGCACACCGGCCAGTCGCTGGAGACCATCGCGCGCGATACCGAGCGCGACAACTTCAAGAGCGCGGTCGATGCGGTCGCCTACGGCCTGGTCGACCAGGTCCTGGAGCGTCGTCCGGAAGAGTCGATCCAGGCCGGCTGACCGGCACTCACGGGGCCATGGCAGGCCCCGTTCCTGCAGGGTCGGGTGGACTGATGTCCCTCCGGCCCTGTGTTATTCTCGAATCGAACCCCCGTTCAGCGGGTGGGGTAACTGGGTAAGCGAAGCATGAGCGAAGACCGCCAAGGTCGTTCCACGGACACCGGCAAGATCCTCTACTGCTCTTTCTGCGGCAAGAGCCAGCATGAAGTGCGCAAGCTGATTGCCGGTCCGAGCGTGTTCATCTGCGATGAGTGCGTGGAGCTGTGCAACGACATCATCCGAGAGGAGCTTGAGGAAAAGGCGCAGTCGGCGCGCAGTTCGCTGCCCAAGCCGCGCGAGATCCTCGAGGTGCTCGACCAGTACGTGATCGGACAGAACCGCGCCAAGCGGACCCTGGCCGTGGCCGTGTACAACCACTACAAGCGCATCGAGAGCCGCCAGAAGAACGACGAAGTCGAGCTGGCGAAGTCGAACATCCTGCTGGTCGGTCCGACCGGTTCGGGCAAGACCCTGCTGGCCGAGACCCTGGCCCGCCTGCTCAACGTGCCGTTCACCATGGCCGACGCCACCACGCTGACCGAAGCCGGTTACGTGGGCGAGGACGTGGAGAACATCATCCAGAAGCTGCTGCAGAAGTGCGAYTACGACGTMGAGAAGGCMCAGCWGGGCATYGTCTACATCGATGARATCGACAAGATCTCGCGCAAGAGCGAGAACCCGTCGATCACCCGCGATGTGTCCGGCGAAGGCGTGCAGCAGGCCCTGTTGAAGCTGATCGAAGGCACCGTGGCCAGCGTTCCGCCGCAGGGTGGGCGCAAGCATCCGCAGCAGGAATTCCTGCAGGTGGACACCAAGAACATCCTGTTCATCTGCGGCGGTGCGTTTGCCGGCCTGGACAAGGTGATCCAGCAGCGCTCCAACGACGCCGGCGGCATTGGTTTCGGCGCCAAGGTGAAGAGCAGCGAGCGCAAGCAGGAAGTGGGCAAGGTGCTGGCTGAAGTCGAGCCGGAAGACCTGATCAAGTTCGGCCTGATTCCCGAGTTCGTGGGCCGCCTGCCGGTGGTCGCGACCCTGGAAGAGCTGGACGAGCCGGCCCTGATCCGCATCCTGACCGAGCCGAAGAACGCCATCACCAAGCAGTTCAAGAAGCTGTTCGAGATGGAGAACGTCGAGCTGGAGTTCCGTCCGGACGCCTTGTCGGCCATCGCCAAGAAGGCGCTCAAGCGCAAGACCGGTGCCCGTGGCCTGCGCACCATCGTCGAATCGGTCCTGCTGGACACCATGTACGACCTGCCGTCGCAGGAAAACGTCAGCAAGGTTGTCGTGGATGAATCGGTGATCGAGCACAAGTCCGAGCCCTACCTGATCTACCAGACCCCGCCGGTCCCTGAACAGAAGGCCGCCGGCGCCGAATGATTCTTTCAACTTGTTGAATAGAAAGAATTTTCTCGGAACGTCTTGCATCTGAAAGCCGATGGCCCCATAACGGGGCCATCGGCTTTTTTTGTCTCCGGAAGATGCCCTCCCGGAGACGGTTTTCCCCTTCCCTGGAGCCCCCATGGCCCGTTCCCCAAGTGAGACCCTCGACCTGCCGGTCCTGCCGCTGCGCGACGTAGTGGTATTCCCGCACATGGTCATCCCGCTGTTCGTCGGCCGCGACAAGTCCATGCACGCGCTGGAACAGGCGATGGAAGCAGACAAGCGCATCCTGCTGCTGGCGCAGAAGTCGGCCGAGACCGATGACCCGCAGGCCGCCGACCTCTACCAGGTCGGCACCCTGGCGCAGGTCCTGCAGCTGCTGAAGCTGCCTGACGGCACCATCAAGGTGCTGGTCGAAGGCCTGTCGCGCGTGCAGGTGACCAGCGTCAGCGAACGCGATGGATCGCTGCACGGCCAGGCCGTGGAAATCGAGGCCGCCGATGCACGCGAGCCGCGCGAAATCGAGGCCATCGCCCGCTCGCTGATGTCGCTGTTCGAGCAGTACGTCAAGACCAACCGCAAGCTGCCGCCGGAACTGCTGCAGACCCTGGCCGGCATCGATGAGCCGACACGCCTGGCCGATACCATCGCCGCCCATATCAGCGTGCGRTTGTCGGACAAGCAGCGCCTGCTGGAAACGCTGGCGGTGGGCGAACGCCTGGAGATGCTGGTCGGCCTGGTCGACGGCGAGATCGACGTGCAGCAGATGGAAAAGCGCATCCGCGGCCGCGTGAAGTCGCAGATGGAAAAGAGCCAGCGCGAGTACTACCTCAACGAACAGATGAAGGCCATCCAGAAGGAACTGGGTGACCTGGACGATGCGCCGGGCGAACTGGAAGAGCTGGCGCGCAAGATCGCCGAAGCGGGCATGCCCAAGCCGGTGGAAGCCAAGGCGCGCAACGAGCTCAACAAGCTCAAGCAGATGTCGCCGATGTCTGCCGAAGCAGCGGTCGTGCGCAACTACCTGGAATGGCTGCTGGGCGTGCCGTGGAAGAAGCGCAGCAAGGTGCGCAAGGACCTGAAGGCCGCGCAGGACACCCTCGATGCCGATCACTACGGCCTGGAGAAGGTCAAGGAACGCATCCTTGAATACCTGGCGGTGCAGTCGCGGGTGAAGCAGATGAAGGGTCCGATCCTGTGCCTGGTCGGGCCGCCGGGCGTGGGCAAGACCTCGCTGGGCCAGTCCATCGCCAAGGCCACCAACCGCAAGTTCGTGCGCATGTCGCTCGGCGGCGTGCGCGATGAAGCCGAGATCCGTGGCCACCGTCGTACCTATGTCGGTTCGATGCCGGGCCGCATCGTGCAGAACCTCAACAAGGTCGGCAGCAAGAACCCGCTGTTCGTGCTGGACGAGATCGACAAGATGTCGATGGACTTCCGTGGCGATCCGTCCTCGGCGCTGCTGGAAGTGCTCGATCCCGAGCAGAACAACGCGTTCAACGACCACTACCTGGAAGTGGACCTGGACCTGTCCGAAGTGATGTTCGTGGCGACCTCCAACTCGCTCAACATCCCCGGCCCGCTGCTGGACCGCATGGAAGTGATCCGCATCCCCGGTTACACCGAGGATGAGAAGCTCAACATCGCCACCCGTTACCTGTCGCCCAAGCAGATCAAGGCCAACGGCCTGAAGCCGGAAGAGCTGGAGATCGGCAGCGATGCCATCCAGGACATCGTGCGCTACTACACGCGCGAATCCGGCGTGCGCAACCTGGAACGCGAGATCGCCAAGATCTGCCGCAAGGTGGTGAAGGAAATCGCGCTGGGTGGGCCGCAGCCGGTGGCGAAGGCGAAGAAGGGCGCGCGCAAGTCCAAGGCGCTGGTGAGCGTGTCGAGCAAGAACCTGGACAAGTACCTGGGCGTGCGTCGCTTCGACTTCGGCCGTGCCGAAGAAGAGAACGAGATCGGCCTGGTCACGGGCCTGGCCTGGACCGAAGTCGGTGGCGATCTGCTGCAGATCGAATCGACGCTGGTACCGGGCAAGGGCCAGCTGATCCTGACCGGCCAGCTCGGCAACGTGATGAAGGAATCAGCGTCGGCGGCGTTGTCGGTGGTGCGTTCGCGTGCCGAGCGCTTCGGCATCGATGCGGACTTCCTGCAGAAGCACGACGTGCACCTGCATGTACCCGATGGTGCGACGCCGAAGGATGGCCCCAGTGCCGGTGCGGCAATGGTGACCTCGCTGGTGTCGATGCTGACCAAGGTCGCCGTGCGCGCCGATGTGGCGATGACCGGCGAAATCACCCTGCGTGGTCGCGTCACCGCGATCGGCGGCCTCAAGGAGAAGCTGCTGGCGGCCCTGCGCGGCGGAATCCGCACGGTGATCATCCCCGATGAGAACCGCAAGGATCTTGCCGACATTCCGGCCAACGTCACCCGCGACCTGGAGATCGTGCCGGTGAAGTACATCGAGGAAGTGCTCGATCTGGCCCTGGAACGTCCGCTGGCACCGAAGAAGACGCGCAAGAGTGCGCAGCGCGTCACGGTGCGCAGCAAGGCCAAACCGAGTGGAAACGCGCGCGTCAAGCATTGATGCGTCCTGTCGAAATGCTTGAAACCCGCGTCGTTGCTGGCTTTCCAGCTTGCGTGGGGGTAGGGCCGCTGGTATAAAAGCAGCACTCGCGAATGAGTGATCGCAGTCAGCGCTCACTGAATTCGGCGAACCGTTTCCACATGGCAACCGCATGCAGACGTCGTGCGGTTGCTTCCCTGTCGAATACGCGGAACCCACCGCCAAAGGAGTTGTAAAGAATGAACAAGACCGAATTGATCGATGCCGTTGCTGAAGCTGCCGACCTGACCAAGGCCGAGTCCAGCCGCGCTGTCGATGCCGTCGTTGCTGCCGTCACCAAGGCGCTGAAGGACGGCGATGCGGTCACCCTGGTTGGCTTCGGTACCTTCCAGGTCCGCGACCGTGCTGCCCGCACCGGCCGCAACCCGAAGACCGGCGACACCATCAAGATCGCTGCTTCGAAGAATCCGTCGTTCAAGGCTGGTAAGGCCCTGAAGGATGCTGTAAACTAAGCGGCTCGCTGGGGTGCTTAGCTCAGCGGTAGAGCGTCTCCTTTACACGGAGAGGGTCGGGGGTTCRAAACCCTCAGCACCCACCACAGCACCGCGGTAAGTTTGAAATGTGGAGCGGTAGTTCAGCTGGTTAGAATGCTGGCCTGTCACGCCGGAGGTCGCGGGTTCGAGYCCCGTCCGCTCCGCCAACTCTAAGAGCCCTCGACGCAAGTCGGGGGCTTTTTCTTTGCGCCGTTTCCATCATTCGATGCGCGCGAACCTGTAGATCGCCTGGGCGGGATGGCGCCAGGCCCTGCTGCCACTGCTTTTGGTCCACGCCGCGAAGCGGGTTACACTGCCGGGCTCGCCAATCAAGCCTTGTGATTCCTCACCATGCTGCAGAAACTCCGCGACAAGACCTCAGGCTGGATCGTCACCGTGATCCTGGGGCTGCTGATGATTCCGTTCCTGTTCGTGATCGACAACAGCTACCTCGGTGGCGTCGGCGCACAGAACGTCGCCAAGGTTTCGGCACCGCCGACCTGGTGGCGCTCGGCACCGTCCTGGTGGCCGGTGCGCATGATGTGGCAGCACCATGAGATCAGTGCACAGGACTTCCGCACCCGTTTCGAGCAGGAACGCATGCGCGAACGCCAGCAGCAGGGCGAGAACTTCGACCCGCGCGCGTTCGAAAGCACCGAGAACAAGCTGGCCGTGCTCGACCAGTTGATCGACGAGCAGGTCGTGCGCCTGGTCGGTGAGCAGGCCGGTGTCGTGATTGGCGACGGCGCTGTGCGCGAATACATCACCACCATTCCGGGCTTCCTGGGCGCCGATGGCAAGTTCAGCGAAAGCAATTACCGTCTGGCCCTGGCCGGTGGCAATCCGCCGCGCACGCCGACCCAGTTCCAGGAACTGGTGCGTGAGAGCCTGCAGCAGTCGGTGATCCCGTCGGGCCTGCAGAATTCCGGCTTTGTCACCCAGGCCGAGACCGAGCGTCTGTTGAAGCTGCTGGGCGAGACCCGCGATGTGGAACTGGCCGCGCTGCCGGAAGTTCCGGTGGATACCGCGCCGGTGACCGACGCGCAGATCAAGCAGTGGTACGACAGCCATGGCAAGGATTTCCGCCAGGCCGAATCGGTGTCGCTGGAATATGTCGAGCTCAATGGTGCCAACCTGCCGGCGCCGACTGCGGCCGACGAAGCGACCCTGCGCAAGCGCTATGAAGACGAGAAGGCCAAGTTCACCACGCCGGAACAGCGCCAGGCGGCGCACATCCTGATCACCGGCGACGGTGCTGAAGCCAAGGCCGCCAAGCTGGCTGTCGAAGCAAAGGCGGCAGGTGCCGACTTTGCCGCGCTGGCCAAGGCGAACTCGGAAGATCCCGGCTCCAAGGCGCAGGGCGGTGACCTGGGCTGGGTGGAGCGGGGCGCGATGGTCAAGCCGTTCGAAGATGCACTGTTTGGTGCCAAGGCGGGTGAGGTGATCGGCCCGGTCAAGACCGACTTCGGTTACCACATCATCAGGGTCGCAGCGGTTCGTGGCGGCCAGGGCAAGTCCTTCGAAGAAGTGCGCGACACCTTGGCTGCCGAGCAGTTGAAGGCCGACGGCGAGCGCGGCTTCAACGATCTGGCGGGCCGCCTGGTCGATGCCATCAACAAGAGCCCGAGCGACCTGTYCGCGGCCGCCAAGGCGGTCGGCCTGTCGATGCAGACGCTGGGCCCGATCACGCGCACGACCGCCACCGGTATTGCCGCTGATCCGGCCGTGCTGCGTGCCGCCTTCTCCGACGTCCTGGTGCAGGACGGTACCGCCAGCGATCCGATCGCCCTGGGCGGCAGCAGCAACCACAGCGTGGTGATCCGCGTTGCCGCGCATACCCCGGAGCAGGCGCTGCCGCTGGACAAGGCGCGTGAGCAGGTGATCGCCGCGATCCGTGCCGACCGTCAGCGCCAGGCCGGTGACAAGGCCGCCGATGCCCTGCTGGCCAAGCTGAAGGCAGGCGCGACCCTGCAGTCGCTGGCTGCCAGCGAGAAGCTGCAGCTGAGCCCGATGCCGGGCCTGCCGCGCAGCCAGCCGGTGCCGACCCCGGAGATCAACCGTGCGATCTTCAGTGCGCCGCTGCCTGCCGAAGGCAAGCCGAGCTACGGCAAGGTCGACGTCAACGGCCATGCGCTGGTCTTCGCGGTGAACAAGGTCAACCCGGGCGACATCAAGGAAGTGACCGCCGAACAGCAGAAGCAGCTGAAGGACCAGCTGAGCCAGATCGACGGCATGGCCGCGGCCAAGGCCTACATCGAGGCGATGCGCAAGAAGTTCTTGATCCAGACCACCGAAGCGAACCTGTAAGCCCTCCGGCGAGCAGGAACGAAAAGGCCCGGCATTGCCGGGCCTTTTTTGTTGTCGCAACCCTGATCGATCCGTGACCTGCGCGATGAGTGCCGACCAAGGTCGGCCGCTACCAGAAGCGAAGCGACCTGCTCCTGCTCTTCATCCTTCAATCCGTGGGTGGTGCCACCGGAAACCATCAGGGGACGGGCGGGGTGGGCGCGCGGGGGTGTCCGCGGCATGGATGCCGCGGCCAAGCCCCCAAGGATGGGTTCACGGCGTCCCCCGTGGGTCCACCTCGCTCGTCCCAACTCATGAATGCTGCTGCCGCCACCCGCGAGGGGCTTCGCCGTTGGCCGGAAACCGCGCGTCAGCGCCGCACCGACCTCAGTCTTCGACGCGCAGTACCGCGCCTGGCTTCAGCACGCTGCTGCCGCTCAAGCCGTTCAGCGACAACAGCGCCTTCACCGGCATGCCGTAGCGGCGGGCGATGGTCCATGCCGATTCGCCATTGCGAACGGTGTGGCGACGGTTGCGCGGGCGATCGGCAGCCGAGGCGACCACCTTGGCCACCTGCGGGCTCGGCGCGGCGCTGGCGGTGCTGGCCACTGCGGTGGCAACGGCCGTGCTGGCGATGTCGGCAACGTCCGCGTTGGACGCCGAAACCGGGGCCAGTACGCGGGCCGTGCCCGACGGGCGGTTGCCGGCGGCCAGTGCCGGATTCAGGCGGGCGATCTTCGCCGGGTCCAGCGCGCGCTGGGCGGCCCACTGCTGGACGCTGGTGCCCGCCGGCAGGGTGTGGTCCTTCAGCACCGGCACGGTGCGGTCCAGCGAGGCCATCACGCCAGGCTGGTCTTCCACGTCTTCCAGCACGCAGGCCAGGGCATGCAGCTTCTCGACGTAGGCATGGGTGACCGGCGACAGCCCGGGCAGGCCGGCCGGCTTGGCGTTCTGCGCATTCATGCCGGCCTTGCGCATGGACTGCAGCACGCGGTATTCACCGGCGTTGTAGGCCATCGTGGCCAGGCGCCAGTCACCGCCGAACATGCCATGCAGGGTCTTCAGGTAGCGCACGGCGGCCTGGGTGGACTCCACTGCCGACAGTCGGYCGTCGTAGTTGTTGCTCATCGGTACGCGATGGTTGCGTGCCGTGGTGGCGATGAACTGCCACAGGCCGGTCGGGCCGCTGCCGTTGCGGGCATTGGGCCGGTAGCCACTTTCGACGAAAGGAATCAGCGCGAATTCGGTGGGCAGGTTGGCTTTGCGCAGCTCTTCGACCACATAGCCGAACAGCACCAGCGCGTCGTCATCCTGGTTGGCCAACCGCGAAGGCGCATGGGCGAACTGCTTCTGCCAGCGCGGGCTGGTGGCTTCGGCGTCACAGGTAGGTTCTGCAAGGCCGTCGCGGAAGCTGGAGAAGATCTCCTGGCCGTTACGTACCGATGCGGCCGGCAGCGTTGACGGATCCAGCGGCAGGGCCGAGGCGGCGGTCAGGTTCTGGCTGATGCCGGCGCCCAGCGATTGTGCGCCGGCAGTTCCGGCCAACCCCAGGACGAGACCCAGGGCCAGCGGCAGACTTCGGCGACTCATGCGCGGAAGCCGTCTTTCCAGTGCCGGAGACCGGCCATGACGTCGACGTCGTCCACGACTTCGCGCCCCAGGTGCGCCGACACGGCCGCGCGGATGGGCGCCGTGTGGGTACRCAGGAACGGATTGCAGGCAATTTCATCGGCCAGGGATACTGGCAGGGTGGAACGGTCATCGCGGCGCATGGCCAAAGCCTCCTCTTGGCGCTGCAACAAGGCAGCGTTGGCGGGGTCGACATGCCGCGCGAAGACGGCATTTGACACGGTGTACTCGTGAGCGCAACACAGCAGCAGTTGCGCGGGCAGGGCACCCAGCTTGCGCATCGATGCCAGCAGCTGGGACGGCGTACCTTCGAACAGGCGTCCACAGCCCAGGCTGAACAACGAATCTCCGCTGAAAAGCTGTTCAGCGGTGTGAAACGCGATGTGGCTGCGGGTGTGCCCGGGGACGGATAGTACGTGGAACATCCGGCCCATTGCCTGAACACGTTCACCTTCACCGACCCGCTCGGTGGCCATCGGGATGCGCTCGTCGACCGGTGCGACCACGCGCACCCCAGGGAAACGCGCCTGCAGCGCCGGTACCCCGCCGATGTGATCGTCGTGGTGATGGGTGAGCAGGATGGTGTCCACGCGCACGCCTTGGGCAGCCAGCGCCAGTACCGGCGCAGCGTCGCCGGGATCGACGACCACGGCAGCACCGTCGTCGGCGATCAGCATCCAGATGTAATTGTCCGCAAATGCGGGCAGGGCAGTCAGTCGCATAGAATTGGACCATGCCCGCGCTGCAGAGCACCCGTCAAGCGAGCCAGGCCCCGTGGTTCGACAGTGAACCGGCGGAGGCCCTGCGCGTGCTCGAACGGCAGCTGCTGCTGCCGCAGCTGTCGCTGCTGCCGACCCGGCCCTGGTTGTGGATCGCCCCCAGCGCCGCCTGGCTGGCGGATGCGCAGCTGGGCGGTCGGGGCCTGCGCCTGCATCGCCAGGGCAGTGGTTACGCCGGCGATACCCGCTGTGCCCTGCCGTTGCCGCTGCCCAACGAGAGCGTCAACGCCATCGTGCTGCAGCATGTGACCGTCGGCGATGCCGACCATCTGCTGGACGAGTGCGAGCGCGTGCTGATGCCCGGCGGCCATCTGTGGCTGACCAGCCTCAACCCGTTCAGCCCGTTCCGCACGCGCTGGCGCCAGCACGGGCTGGTGGTGCGCACGCCGCAGCGGATCCGCCAGCTGCTTGAGCGCCATGGGCTGGAATGCGAGGACATGCGTTACCTGGGGCCGATGTGGCAGGGTGCCGGCAGCCGCCGTCGCGGCGGCTGGGCGCCCCTGCGCGCGGCCTGCCTGTTCCACGCTGAAAAACGCACGCTGGCCCTGCCCGGGCCGACCCCGTTGCCCGTGCGCTGGCACGGCACCGTTGCTACCTGATCTGGAGTTGTATTGAAAACCATCGAAATCCACACCGACGGTTCCTGCCTCGGCAATCCCGGCCCCGGTGGCTGGGCGGCGCTGTTGCGCTACAAGGGGCACGAGCGCGAACTGAGCGGTGGTGAAGCGCATACCACCAACAATCGGATGGAGCTGATGGCGGCCATTTCCGGGCTGGAGTCGTTGACCGAGCCCTGTGAGATCGTCCTCTATACCGATTCGCAGTACGTACGGCAGGGCCTGACCCAGTGGCTGCCGGGCTGGATCCGCAAGAACTGGAAGACCGCCGGCGGTGACCCGGTGAAGAACCGTGAACTGTGGGAGCGCCTGCAGGCCGCCACGCTGCGGCACCAGATCGACTGGCGCTGGGTGAAAGGCCATTCCGGCGACCCGGACAATGAACGTGTGGATACCCTGGCCCGCAACGCCGCGATCCAGGTCCGCGACGGCAGCCCGGTAAACTGAGCCCATGCGTCAGATCATCCTTGATACCGAAACCACCGGCCTGGAGTGGAAGAAGGGCAACCGCGTCGTCGAAATCGGCTGCGTCGAGTTGTTCAAGCGCCGCCCGACCGGCAATACCTATCACCAGTACCTGAAGCCGGACTGCGAATTCGAACAGGGTGCGCAGGAAGTGACCGGCCTGACCCTGGAATTTCTCGCCGAGAAGCCGGAGTTCGCGCAGGTCGTGGAGGAGTTCCTGGCCTTCATCGATGGCGCCGAGCTGATCATCCACAACGCCGCGTTCGACCTGGGCTTTCTCGACAATGAGCTTTCCCTGTTGGGAGAGCAGTACGGGAAGATCACCGACCGCTGCACGGTGATCGATACCCTGGCGCTGGCGCGCGAGCGCTTCCCGGGCCAGCGCAACTCGCTCGACGCCCTGTGCAAGCGGCTGGGCGTGGACAACTCGCACCGCGCCCTGCATGGCGGTCTGCTGGATGCGCAGATCCTGGGTGATGTGTACATCGCGTTGACCTCGGGCCAAGAGGAGATCGGCTTCGGGCTGGGCGATGACGATGCCGGTGGCGCTGCGGCGTTGCAGGCGTTCGATGCGTCCAAGCTGCTGCCGCGGCCGCGCGTGGTGGCCACGCCGTCGGAGCAGGAAGCGCATGCGGCGCGTCTGGAACGGCTGCGCAAGAAGGCCGGCCACGCGTTGTGGGACGGCCCGAAGGTGGAAGAGGCCGCGAGCGCGTAGGCGCAGCGGTGGCGTGCGAGATGCAGCCACGCATGGCGTGGTGATGCGTGTGAAATGCATCCACGCATGGCGTGGCTCTACTGTAGATCCACGCCATGCGTGGATGGCGTGGATCAGTGGCAGCGCACCAGGATCACGGTGATGTTGTCCGAGCCGCCGCCGTCGAGGGCGGAGGCGACCAGGCTGTCCACGCATTCCTGCGCGCTGGCGTCGTCGAAGGCGAGGGTGCGGGCAATGCCGCGGTCATCCACTTCCTCGGTCAGGCCATCACTGCACAGCAGCAACTGCATGCCCGGGCGCAGCTCGCCGCTGGTGGTCGCCACGTTCAGGTGTGCCGGGTCGGTGACGCCCAGTGCCTGGGTGACCACGTTCCGGTGGGGATGGGCGCGCGCCTGCTCGGCGGTCAGGTTGCCCTGCGCGACCAGTTCCTGCACCACGCTGTGGTCCTGGCTGAGCTGGGCAAGTTGGCCATCGCGCCACAGATAGGCGCGGCTGTCGCCGACCCAGGCCACTTCGTAACGGTTGCCCTGTACCCGTGCAGCGACCACGGTGGTGCCCATCGGCAGGCTGTCGTTGCGCCGGCGCGAGGCGCGGATGATCTCTTCGTCGGCGGTGCGGATCGCCTGCGCCAACGGCGCGCCACGGCGGATCTCACGCACGATGGTCTCGCGCGCCAGTGCGCTGGCCACCTCGCCGCAGGCGTGCCCGCCCATGCCGTCGGCTACCAGCCACAGGGCCAGCTCGCCGTCACCGTAATAGGTGTCCTCGTTGAGCTCGCGGCGCAGGCCGGGGTGGGTGAGATGTCCGAATTCGATCATGGTGGGTGCTGGGCGAGGGGGTAATGCCGGGGAGAACGGCATCATCACGGCCAAGCGGACATCCGGCAAGCCATGCAGTCAGGAAAATTTCACTTCATTGGGCGCAATGACTTGTCGTCAGCCGCGCTTCCTCGTATGATGCGCGTCCCCGGTTCGCCGGGGAACATCTGGAGAGGTGGCAGAGCGGTTGAATGTACCTGACTCGAAATCAGGCAGGCGTTTATAGCGCCTCGGGGGTTCGAATCCCCCCCTCTCCGCCAGATTAAAAAAGAAGGGCTGCCGAAAGGCAGCCCTTCTTTTTTAATCTGGCGCGGGGATGCGACGACGCATCGCGCGTCGCCCCAAACGTTGCACTGCAACGTTCGGGCCCCTCCCTTTGCCGGCCTTCCTGCGGATGCTTCAGTAGATCCACGCCATGCGTGGATGCTGTTCGCGTGCGGCGGGTTACCATGTACGTCATCACCTGCTGGAGCCGCCACGATGACCGCTGAAATCCTCGTCCCCGTTTCATTCGGCGAGCTGCTGGACAAGATCTCGATCCTGCAGATCAAGTCCGAGCGCATCAGTGACGAAGGCAAGCTGGCCAACGTACGCAAGGAGCTGTCCGCGCTGGAAACCACGTGGATGGCGCACCCGGCGGCAGTGAAGGACATCGCCAAGCTGCGCGCCGAGCTGAAGGCGGTCAACGAGCAGCTGTGGGAGATCGAGGACGACATCCGCCTGAAGGACAAGGCGCACGCATTCGATCAGGGGTTCATCGACCTGGCGCGCAGCGTGTACCTGCGCAACGACGAACGCGCACGCATCAAGAAGGCGATCAACCTAGCGCTGGGTTCGGCGTACGTGGAAGAGAAGTCCTACCAGGATTACACGCAGCGCGCGTAATCCCGGGCGGCCCGACGCAGTAGATCCACGCCATGCGTGGATGGATCTCCCGGGTTGCGGGACGGTGCGGACCAAGGTCCGCACCCAGTAGACAGCGCTCAGCTGCCCGGCGTGCCACTCATCCCAGATGGTCGGCGACGTAACGCTCGAACGCGGCAATGCCGTCCTCGACGGTGATCAGTTCCATCACATCGTCGAATTCGATCTTGGTGCCCCACTTGAGGTCGGCTGCCTGCTTGCCCAGATACTTGCGCGCCGCGTCGTCGTAGCGGTCCGCGCAGTAGCGGCGGTCCGAATACGGGCCGCTGCGGTTCGGGTTGCTGGCCGCATGCAGGCCCAGCACCTTGGTACCCATTGCGTTGGCAATGTGCATCGGGCCAGAGTCCGGGGTCATCACCAGATTGGCGCGGGCCAGCAGGGCCGGCAACTGCTTGAGCGTGTCCTTGCCGACCAGGTCCAGTGCCGGAACATCCAGCTGGGCCTGGATGGCGTCGGCCATGCTGCGCTCCAGTTCGCTGCGGCCGCCGCACAGCACGATCCGCCAACCGCGCGTGACGGCATGGTTGGCGACCTCGGCATAGCGGTCGGCGTACCAGTTGCGGCGCACGTGGCTGGAGCAGGGCGAGATCATCAGCACCGGCCGGCCATCGTCCTGCCACTGCGCGGCGGCCCAGTCATAGGCTGCCTGCGGCACGGCCAGGTCCCAGCTGACATCGGTCTGGCGCAGGCCCAGCGGCTCGCAGAAGCTGCCGATGGCATCGAGCACATGGATGCCCGGGCGATCAGGGATGCGTTCGTTGATGAAGAGGCCGTGCAGATCCTTGGAGCGGCTGCGGTCGTACCCGATGCGGCGCTCGGCAGGAATGAAGGCGGACAGCACGTTGGCGCGGAACGCCACCTGCATCTGCAGCAGGGCCTCGAAACGCCCGGGCGGCAACTGCTTGCGCAGCTCCTTCACTCCGGCCATGCCGGTCTTCTTGTCGTAGGCGTGGAAGGTGACGCCCGGCAGGCCATCGAGCAGCTTCTGCCCGACCTTGTCGATGATCCAGTGGATCGGCGTGTCCGGGCGCGCGGCCTGCAGGGTGCGCACCAGCGGCACTACGTGGGTCACATCGCCAAGAGCGGACAGGCGCAGAAGACACAAGGAGGAGGACGCTGATGCCATGTGTTGTTAGACTCAAAGGAATGGTCGCATTCGACGCCAATGAAGCGCTGACGCCATGCCGCGAGGGTCGCGGCATCGGGGCCATTCTGTTCGACCGCGAGCGGCTGCGGCAAGCCGACATCGGTCTGTTCTCGCCACAGCACTGGGCCGGCAAGGCCCGGCCGGTGGGTGAGGGCGGCCGTGGCAGCGCCTGGTTCGTGGATGCGCCGTTCGGCGCCAGCGTACTGCGGCACTACCTGCGCGGTGGGCTCGCGGCCCGGATCAGCCACGACCAGTACATCTGGCGGGGGGCGGACCGGACCCGCAGCTTTGCCGAATTCCGGCTGATGCGCGCGCTGCGCGAGAAGAAGCTGCCGGTGCCCAGGCCGATTGCCGCCTTCTACATGCGTGAAGGCCTGCGCTACCGCGCCGCGATCCTGATGGAACGGATCGAAGGGGTGCGCTCGCTGGCCGACCGCGCACTGGTGGCCGGGCGCGGGGCGCCGTGGGAGGAAACCGGGCGGATGATCGCGCGCTTCCACCGTGCCGGGCTGGACCATGCCGATCTCAATGCGCACAACATCCTGTTCGATGGCAACGGCCATGGCTGGCTGATCGACTTCGATCGCGGGGTGATCCGCATCCCGGCCACGGCCTGGCGCGAGCGCAATCTCAAGCGCCTGCTGCGCTCGCTGATCAAGCTGCGCGGTGAGCGCAGCGTGGAAGACGTGGAAAAAGACTACGCGCGCCTGCGCCGCGCCTATGACATGGCCTGGAACCGGGGCACCTGATGGACTGGTCGTTGCGTTTCCTCGGCGTCGGCAATGCGTCGGCGGTCGAGCTGGGTTCGCCGATGTCGGTGATCGAGCGCGATGGTCGGCCCTGGCTGACCATCGACTGCGGCGGCGAAGGCCTGACTGCCTTCAAGGCCCATTACGGGCATATGCCGCAGGCGCTGTTCGTCACCCATGTACACCTGGACCATGTGGCCGGTTTCGAACGGCTGTTCGTGGATACCTTCTTCAGCGCGCAGCGGCGTGGCAAGGTGCGCCTGTACGTGCCGGCCACGGTGGTGCCGCTGCTGCACAAGCGCATCGGCGATTACCCGAACGTGCTGGCCGAGGGCGGCGCCAACTTCTGGGATGCCTTCCAGCTGATCGTGGTGGGCGATGCGTTCTGGCACGAGGGGGTGCGGCTGGAGGTGTTCCCCGTGCGGCACCACTGGCCGGAGACGGCCTATGGCCTGCGCCTGCAGGGCGCGCTGACCTGGAGCGGCGACACCAGGCCGATTCCGGAAATGCTGGCGCGCTATGCCAGTGACAACGAACTGATCGCCCACGACTGCGGGTTGCACGGCAATCCTTCGCATACCGGGGTAGATGACCTGGAGCGCGAGTACAGCGCCGAGCTGCAGGCACGGATGATGCTGTACCACTACGCCAGCGTGGCCGATGGCCAGGCCCTGGCCGCGCGCGGGCACCGGGTGGCACAGCCGGGCCAGTGTGTTGTGCTGGCCGCGCCGACCGCCCCGCACGTGCTGGCGCAGGATCCGCCGTGAGCAGCGCTGGCGCCGCCGCTTCACCGGCGCTGGCCGCCGAACTGGAGGGGTTGGAACGCGCACTGCATTGCCCGCAGGTGCGCGCAGACCATGAGCGTCTGGCGGCATTGCTGGATGAGGATTTCAATGAGATCGGCAGCTCCGGCCAGTGCTACGGCCGTGAAGCCGCGCTGGAAGAGATCCCGCTGGAGCGTGCGCAGGTGGTGATCGAGTCGGACCAGTACGCCGTGTGGATGCTGGCAAAGGGCCTGGCCCAGGTGCGTTACCGCAGTCGCTATCACGTCGATGACCAACCGCAGCGGTGGGTGCTGCGCAGCTCGCTGTGGCGTCAGCATTCAACGGGCTGGCGGATGGTGTTCCATCAGGGTACGCCTGAGGAGCGGTAGCGCCGGGACATGCCCGGCGAAGGGCGCCAACCAAGGTTGGCATCTACCGGAGCGGGGCTTCGCCGAAAAGGCGGTGGCCCCGCCGGCTGACCTCGGCGCCCGCGTCGATCGATACCGTTGCTGCCTTCCGGCCCTGGCGGAGTTTTCGACCTAGCGTCGCGAGGGGCCGACGGGGCCACCATAGAGACGTTGGCCGCCCGGAGGCGGCCGATTCACGGATCAGGGGAAGCAGCGCGTTGTGCGCCGGAGACCACAGCCGGACTGCACATCGGCTTACCGATGGCAGACGCGCATTCTAGCGCAGGCAGGTGCGTTGATGCCAGCTTCATGCACTGAATCCGATGTAACCCTGTGCGCCCAGCGTCGGCCGGTGGCTGCCGCCGTTGCTAGAATCCGGTCCCAGGAGGAACGACCTCCCCCACATCGGGATTCAATGACCAGGACGGCCTGGCCCTACCAAAGGAGGGCTGTCATGGCCTGGATCTATCTGTTGTTTGCCGGCCTGCTGGAAATCGTCTGGGCCGTGTCGATGAAGCAGTCTGAAGGCTTCACCAAACTCACCCCCACCGTCATCACCATCGTCGGCATGATCGCCAGCTTCTGGCTGCTGGCCGTCGCCATGCGCAGCCTGCCGCTGGGCACCGCCTATACGATCTGGACCGGTATCGGCGCGGTCGGTGCTTTCGTGGTCGGCATCGTGTTCCTGGGCGAGCAGGTCAGCCCGATGCGGATTGGCGCGGCGGTACTGATCGTCGCCGGCCTGGTTCTGATGAAACTCTCCAGCAGCTGAGGCCGGTTACGAATGCGGCGGGAATATGGATATTCCCGTTCTGCGGAAACAAGAGAATATGCATTTTCGGCAAAGTCGTGACGACTGTCGTGATTATTTGACGGCCATCATGAAAATAACGTGCCGGATTCACGTGGTGCTGGCGTTGACGGCCGCACAGTGCGCCCATTCGTCAAGCGAAACCGGGGAGTTTTCGCGCTGACGGACAGGCAGGCGCGCGCAGTTCCTGCAGCGCTTGCACGTGAAAGTGTGACTGTTTTTCAAGGTTGATACCGCAGGTCTTGTTCCCGGGTGGAGCAGGGCAGGACGACATCACCTCCAAAAAACCTGCCTGCTGTGCCACCGGTCATTTCATGGAGATTTACCGATGAACCGCATTTACCGTCTGGTTTTCAACCGTGCCCTGGGTGTGATGCAGGTGGCCTCGGAAATCACCCAGAATCCGACGGGAGGCGGTAAATCGGCAGGACGACACCTGCCGGGCTTGAAGGCGCATCGGCTGGCGCTGGCATTGGCCGCTACTTTGGCCAGTGGGTCGGCGTTTGCGGCATGCACCACGGCCGGTGCGGTGATTACCTGCGATGGCGCGACGGACCAGAACAATCTTTCCAGTACCGCCAATGGCGTGACCCTGAACATCGCCACCGGCGCGGTGCTGAGCGTGCCGCTCATCGTCGGCGGCAACGCAGTGACGCTGACCGGCAACGGGATCACTGTGAACAACGCAGGCTCGATTGATCCCACTCTCAACGGAGGTATCAGTCTGGCTGCCTCTGGCATGGTGCTGGGCAACAACACCGCCGGTGGCAACACGATCAACGTCACCAACCAGGCGGGCGGCAGCATCAAGGGCCTGGTCAACATCGGCTCGATTCTGGGCCTGGGCGGGCAGGCGCTGATCACCGAGAACGCTGCTGGCGGGGTAACCAACATCACCAACAACGGCACCGTGGGCATGTCCATTCTCGGAGCGGGCCTGCTGACCACCGCCGATGCTGCGGCGATCGTCACCTACGGCGGTGCCCGGGCGAACCTCGTCAATACCAGCACCATCACCGGGCGCATCGGGTTGGGTAGCTCAGCTGCTGGCAACACCGTGATCAACGCCGGCACCATCACTGGCAGCGTGCATCTGGGCAACTCCACCACGACCGGCAACAGCTTCACTGCAGTGTCCGGCTCCAGCGTGGCGCTGGGGCCGCTGGCGACCGGTATTGCCGGCGTATTCGGTGCTGCAGGCGTGAACCTCGCAGCGGCGGGCATCGTCGATGGCGGTACCGGTACCGGCGACCGCCTGCTCCTGCAGAACAGCGCAACCGGCCCGGGCAGTGGCACTGGCGGTGCGGTGACCACGATCAACTGGTCCGGCTACACCGGATTCGAGAACCTGACCGTCAACAGTGGTACCTGGARTCTGCAAGGTGCCTGGAMCGGAACCRGYGCCACGATCAACGATGGCTTGGTCAACTTCAACAACGCGGCGTCATTCGGTACCGGTACCTTCAACGTCAACGGCGGCGCCATCGCGGCATCGGCGGGCGGGCTCACGCTTGCAAATTCCTTTGCGCTCAACACTGGCAGACTGACGTTGGGCGGCACCAACCCCTTCAGCTTGAGTGGTGTGCTGTCCGGTGCTGGCGGCCTGACCGTGACCAACACCGGTGTGGTCACGCTGGGCGGCGCGAACCTGTTCGGTGGTGGCGTCAACCTCAATGCTGGCGGCTTGCTGCTGGGCAACGCAGGTGCGCTGGGCAGCGGCAACCTGACGGTAGGTGGTGCCGCGTCGCTGGATACCAGCGGGGCCTTCAATCTCGCCAACAACATCGTCGTCAACGGTGGTGGCAGTCTGAATCTGGTCGGCACCAATGCGTTGACGTTGAACGGTGCGCTGTCTGGTGCCGGCAACCTGGTGAAGAACGGCGCCGGCACGCTCACCTTGGGCGGTGCAAACACGCTTACCGGCAATGTCTCGATCGCGGGCGGCGCGTTGGCGCTCGGTGCAGGCGGTAGCCTGTCACCGACCGCTGCGATCTCGCTCACGGCGGGCACGTCGCTGGACCTCACTGCCGCAGCCAACCAGACCGTCGGCTCGCTGTCCGGGCTTGGTGGAACGGTCAGCCTGGGCACTCGCACACTTACTCTAGGCGGTCTCGGCAATACCTCCTTCGCCGGCAACTTCACTGGCACTACCGGTGGCCTGGTCAAGGTCGGTACCGGAGTGCAGACACTGTCCGGCAGCAACAGCTTGACCGGTGGTTTTGCCCTGAATGGCGGCGGCCTGCTGCTCGGCAACAACGGTGCATTGGGAACGGGTGTGCTGAGCGTGGGCGGCGAGGTCACGCTGGATGGCACCACCGCAGCGCTCACCCTGGCCAACGACATCACGCTCGGCGCCGGCGGCTCGCTCGCGCTGCAGGGCGGCCAGCCCGTGGTGTTGAACGGGGTGATCTCCGGCGTCGGCAACATTGGCAAGAACGGCGCATCGCTGCTTACCTTGAACGGCACCAACACGTTCAGTGGCGGCCTCGTCGTCAACGGTGGCGGCCTGCTGCTGGGCAACAGCAGTGCGCTCGGTACCGGCCTGCTGGACATCAACAACGCTGCGACGCTGGATACCTCTTCAGCCCTGACCCTGGGCAATGACGTGATCATCGGCGCGGCAGGTTCGTTGAACGTGCTGGGTGGCAACGCGCTGACACTGGGCGGTGCGATTTCCGGTGGTGGCGGCCTGATAAAGAGCGGGGCTTCGACACTGACGCTCAACGGCGCCAATACCTTCACCGGTGGTTTGAACGTTGCTGCCGGCACGGTGGCGCTGGGCAGTGGTGGCAGCCTGGCCGCGACCGGCGCGGTCAGCCTGTCGGGGGCTGGGGCGGCGCTGGATCTTTCCCTGGGTGGTAACCAGACCATCGGTGCACTGTCCGGCGTGGCAGGTTCCACCGTGGCATTGGGCGGCAATACGCTCACCTTTGGTAGTGCGACCGACCAGACCTTCGCTGGAGTGATCAGTGGCGTCGGCGGAGGCCTGGTAAAGAGCGGAAGTGGTGTACAGACGTTGACCGGCGCAAACACCTTCACCGGCGGCGTCGCGCTCAATGCTGGCGGTCTGCTGCTGGGCAACAGCGGTGCACTGGGCACCGGCGCGCTCAGCATCAACGGTGCCGCGACGTTGGACGGCAGCTCTGCGCTGACCCTGGGCAACGCGGTCAACCTCGGTGCCGCGTTGACCCTGGGCGGCAGCAACAACATCACCCCCC
>NZ_JBFTOJ010000016.1:0-37141 GCF_056397905.1 Stenotrophomonas sp. 05L414_2 | reverse complement strand
GCCGTTGGCTGTTGAAGAACGATCGCCAATGGAAGAGCCTGGGACGGGGCCGTGGACAATCCCCCATCTCGACGGTACGCCCCGTAGGGGATGGGCGCCCAAGGGCGCAACGCAGCGTCAGTGAATTTTCCCTGCAAATACTGGACTTGATATGAGCTTGATTGCGCTGCTGCTGACCGTGCTGGTTGCCGTGCTGCACCTGTATTTTCTGGTGCTGGAGATGTTCCTGTGGACCCGGCCGCTGGGCCTGAAGACGTTCCGCAATTCACCGGAGAAGGCGGAGACCACGCGCGTGCTGGCGGCCAACCAGGGCCTGTACAACGGCTTCCTGGCGGCGGGCATCGTGGTGGGGCTGGTGCTGGCGCAGCCGGTGCTGGTGACGTTCTCGCTGGTGTGCGTGGTGGTGGCGGGGTGCTATGGCGCCTACAGCGTAAGCCGGCGCATCTTCATGATCCAGGCGGTGCCGGCGATCCTGGCGTTGGTGTTTCGCGCACTGGCGTGATTTCCGGCCAACGGCACAGCCCCTCGTGGGTTGGTCGCGTAGAGCTGTCATGGGTTGGTCGGGCGGGTTCCGTGCGCGGCCAGCCCACGGAGAAGAAAAGAAGATCAAGAGCAACAGCGGGTCGCTGCGCTCGTGGGTTCTGCGCGCATGAAAAAAGCGGCCACCGGACCGCTTTTGTTTTTGCTTTTGCTCTTCTTTTTTCTCTTGCGTGGGTGGACGCCGCAGCGATCTGTCAGAGGCTGGGGGCGGTGGGTTCGCGGGGGTGTCCGCGGCATGGATGCCGCGGCCAAGCCCCCAGGGATGGGTTCACGGCGTCCCCCGCGAACCCACCGCCCCCAGCCAAACCAGCGCTTTCCGCGACCAACCGTCCACCCACGAGGGGCTGCGCCGTTCGCGGCAACATCACTTCGCCGGCGACACCCACATGTCGATGACCGCGCTGAACACCTCCGTCCCCGCGCGGTCGCGCACACTCACCGTCACCGGCAACGCATAGCCTTCGGTCGCCACCACGATCGGCTGCGCCGGCAATGCCGTCGCCTGCAGCGTGCCGCGCGCCTTGGCCAGGTACTGCACCTGCATGCCCTTCGGGATCCAGCGCATGCCCTTGGGCAGCGACGCATCGACCATCAGCCCGGCGGTCAGTTCGGCCAGGTTGCACATTGCGATCGCGTGCACCGTGCCGATGTGGTTGCGCACCTTGCGGCGGTCGGCCAGCGTGCCCTCGCAGCGGCCGTTCTCCAGGCGCATGATGCGCGGGGCGATGCTGGCGAAATAGGGCGCCTTGAAGCACACCGCGCGCGAGAACAGCCAAGTACCGGCAGGCCAGCGCTGCAGGCGGTGGTAGAGCGAAAGCAGGGGCGTGGACATGGCGGTTTCCGGTCGGCGGACAAAGCGACGGCGGGCCAGGCCCGCCGTCGAGGCAACGCGTCGCGGGCGATCAGGCCGCCTGCGAGTGCGGGTCCTTGTTCTGGCGGTCGTAGTAGCTGGCCGCGCGCAGTTCGTGGGTGTCGAAGTCGTCCACGGTGATGGTGTCCAGGGTCAGCGTACGCAGCTCTTCCAGCAGGCTGCGCTCGTCCTGGGTGATCACGCCTTCGGCCACGGCCTCGTCGAGCTGGCTGTTGAAGTCCAGCGCCTCGATGCCCTTGCTCTTCAGCGCCTTCAGGAACTTGCGCTCCACCGGCTCGGCCATGATCGCCTTGCTCAGGTAGCTGTTGATGCGGCCACCCGGGTTGTTCTCGCAGGGGGTCAGGAACACGCCGCTGGCGAGGCGGTCGCGGGCTTCGTTCGGGGCCATCAGCAGCGCAGCCACGCGACGGCTCAGGCGGTCGCCCGGGGCCTCGGCACGACGGCCCAGCGGGAAGATCAGTGCCCACATCAGCCAGCCGATCGGACGGATCGGGAAGTTGCGCAGGGCAGCCGACAGCGATTCCTCGATCTTGTGCACGCTGTCATGGAAGGCCCAGGCCAGCAGCGGCTGGTCGGCCTGCGGCGCGCCTTCGTCGTGGTAGCGCTTGAGCATGGCGCTGGTCATGTAGACATGGCTCAGCACGTCGCCCAGGCGGCCGGACAGCGATTCCTTGAACTTCAGCTTGCCGCCGAGCGTCATCATCGAGATGTCGGCCATCAGCGCCAGGTTGGCCGAGTAACGGTCCAGCTTGCGGAAGTAGCGGCGGGTGTAGGCGTCGCCCGGGGCAGCGCCGAAGCGTGCGCCGGTCAGGCCGAACCAGAACGAACGAACAGCATTGGAGATGCCGTAGCGGATGTGGCCGAACAGGCTGCGGTCGAAGTCCTGCAGGCCGGCACGGGTGTCGGGGTCCTGAGCGGCCTTCATTTCCTTCAGCACCCACGGGTGGCAGAGGATCGCACCCTGGCCGAAGATCAGCAGGCTGCGGGTCATGATGTTGGCGCCTTCCACCGTGATGGCGATCGGCGCGGCCTGCCAGCTGCGGCCGGCGAAGTTGCGCGGCCCCAGGATGATGCCCTTGCCGCCGATCACGTCCATCATGTCCGAGATCACTTCGCGGCTCATGTTGGTGCAGTGGTACTTGGCGATCGCCGACGGCACCGACGGCACGTCACCGCGGTCCACAGCAGCGGCGGTGGCCTGCGACAGCGCGCTGATCTTGTACGCCTTGCCACCGATGCGGGCCAGCGCTTCTTCCACGCCTTCGAAGCGGCCGACCGACAGGCCGAACTGCTTGCGGATGCGCGCATAGGCGCCGGTGACCGCGGCACCCGCCTTGGCACCGCCGCTGGCGGTGGAAGGCAGGGTGATGGAACGACCCACGGCCAGGCACTCGTTGAGCATGTTCCAGCCCTTGCCGGCCATCGCAGCGCCACCGATCAGCTGGGTCAGCGGAATGAACACGTCCTTGCCGCGGATCGGGCCGTTCTGGAACGTCGAGTTCAGCGGGAAGTGGCGACGGCCGATTTCAACGCCGGCGGTCTCGCGCGGCAGCAGGCCCAGGGTGATGCCGATATCGCGGGTCTGGCCGATCAGGCCATCCGGATCGTACATGCGGAAGGCCAGGCCGATCAGCGAGGCGACCGGCGCCAGGGTGATGTAGCGCTTGTCGAAGGTCAGCTTGACGCCGAGCACCTGCTCGCCGTTCCACTCGCCCTTGCAGACGATGCCGTAGTCGGGAATCGAGGTCGCGTCGGAGCCGGCGAACGGACCGGTCAGGCCGAAGCAGGGCACTTCACGGCCATCGGCCAGACGCGGCAGGTACTGGTCCTTCTGTTCCTGGGTGCCGTAATGCACCAGCAGTTCACCCGGGCCCAGCGAGTTGGGCACGCCGACGGTCGAACTGACCACCGAAGACACCGAGGCCAGCTTCTGGATCACCTTGTGGTGGGCCAGCGCGGAGAAGCCCAGGCCGCCGTATTCCTTCGGAATGATCATGCCGAAGAACTTGTTCTTCTTGATGAAGGCCCACAGTTCCGGCGGCAGGTCGGCATGGACGTGGGTGATTTCCCAGTCGTTGACCATCGTGCACAGCTGTTCGACCGGGCCATCGAGGAAGGCCTGTTCTTCRGCGGTCAGCTGCGGCTTGGGGTAGTTCAGCAGGATGTTCCAGTCCGGATCACCGGTGAACAGTTCGCCTTCGAAGCCGACCGAGCCGGTTTCCAGGGCGATGCGCTCGGTCTGCGACAGCGGCGGCAGCACCTTGCGGAACACCTTCATCATCGGGCCGGTCAGCAGCGGCTTGCGGATGAACGGCAGCAGCAGCGGCACGACGATCACGGCCAGTATCGCGGCGGCGACGATCGTGGCGGTCTGGTTGACGTAGGGGATGAACCAGCAGGCCACCAGCAGGGCCACGCTGATCAGCGTCCAGGTCAGCAGGCGCATGCGGTGGTAGGCGACGAACGCGCCTGCCAGCAGCAGGGCGAGGAAGGGAATGACGAGGCTCATGAGCGTGCTCCGGTGACGTGCTCGTTTATGGCGGACGAAGCCGCAGCATCCGCTGCGGGCAACACGTCCAGATAGTCCAACACAGTAGCGGTAAAGGCGTCGTTGTCATCACCGGCGACCATGTGCGTGGCCTGCGGCAACTGTACGTGGCGTGCGTGTGGCGCCAATGCCAGGAATTCGGCCACCGTCTGCGGGGTGACCAGGTCGCTGCGGCCACCGCTGACCAGCAGCAGGGGGCACTTCACCTGGCGCGCGGCTTCGGCCAGTGCGTCCTGGTGCTGCTCGCTGTCACGGGCCAGTTCGGCCACCAGGCGCGGGTCCCAGTGCCAGCGCCAGCGACCGTGGCCATCTTCGCGCAGCAGCGCGCGCAGTGAGTCTTCRGATTTGCGCGGACGATGCGGCACATAGGCCGAGATCACATCGGCAGCCTGCGACAGCGAGGCGAATCCTTCCGGATGCGCGGTCATGAAGGCGAGGATGCGCTCGACGCCAGCGGTATCCCAGCGCGGGGTGATATCCACCAGCACCATGGCCGAGAACAGGCCTGGCCAGCGTGATTCGGCCAGCAGGCCGAACAGGCCGCCCATCGAGGCAGCCACCAGCACCGGCGGTCGCGGTTGTTCGCCGGCCAGCACGATCAGGTCATCGGCGAACTGCTCACCGTGGTACGCCAGATCGGCCGCATTCCAGTCGGAATCGCCGTGCCCCCGGGCGTCGTAAGCCAGGGTCTGCAGGCCGGCAGCCGACAATGCCTTGGCCGTCGTCGTCCAGGCATGGCGGGTCTGGCCAAATCCATGCGCGAACAGTACGCGCCCGCGACGGCCCGAGGTGCTGGCGGTTGCAGCCAGCGAGGCACCGTGGGCGGCCTCCAGGCGCAGGTCATGGAATGCAGCGGGAGTAGGGGACATAACCATACTCGCTAGTATGGATGGGTTCGGCGGGATGTCAATACTGCACGGTATGGTGCGCTGCGAGAATGCCTCTCGGCCCGGCTGCCGACGGTTTCGGCCGCAATCGCGTACTGCAACGAACCCCGGCGTATGGTTAAATCAGCAAATGAATCAACCTGACGCTTCCGCCGGCGAACCGCGTGCCGGCCGCAACAGCCGCCTGAGTGCCGAAGACTGGGCCCAGGCGGCCCTCGATCTGATTGCCGAGCAAGGTGTGAGCGCCGTCGCGGTGGAGCCGCTGGCGCGCCGCCTTGGCGTGACCAAGGGCAGTTTCTACTGGCACTTCCCCTCGCGTGATGCGCTGCTGCAGGCCGCACTGGAACGCTGGGAACTGTTCGAGCAGGAACAGGTGTTCGGCAGCCTGGAAGACGTGCCGGATCCGCGCGTGCGCCTGCGCCAGCTGTTCCAGATGGTGGCGCACGAAGTGCAGCCGCACATCATCTACAGCGAGCTGCTGAAAGCGTTGGACCATCCGATGGTGCGGCCGGTGATCGACCGCGTGTCGCAGCGACGGCTCGATTACCTGATCGCCTCGTTCCGCCAGGCGGGCCTGAGCTCGACCGATGCACGCCATCGCGCACGCCTGGCCTACGCCGCCTATGTCGGCTTCCTGCAGTTGTCGCTGCAGCTGCAGCAGCCCAAGCAGGCGCGCGAGGATTTTGAAGCGTATGTCGAGCATCTGATCGACACGCTGATTCCGAACGGCTGAGGCGTTCTTCATCGCTGGATGCAGAAAGGCCGCGGCAGTGCCGCGGCCTTTTTCGTTGGTGTTGACGCCAGCAGCGAACGTACAAAAAACAACGGCCCCTTTCGGGGCCGTTGCTGCATCAGCTGATCAGAGGAGCGATCAGAACTTCTGCTTGTACTGCATGTACATGTAGCGGCCCGGCAGGTCGTACTGCGGGTCGAACATGTTGTACGAGGTCGAGTACGAGACCGGCGGCTGCTTGTCCCATGCGTTGTTCAGACCCAGCATGATCGTGCCCTTCCACGGGGTGTTGTAGCGCACCTGGATGTCGTGGTAAGTGGTCGAGCCCATGTGGTTCTTGCGGCCATCCGGATCGGAGCAGTAGCTGCGCAGTGCGCCGCCCAGCAGGCAGTCTTCGGTCATGCCGGACTTGTAACGCAGGCCGTAATTGACGCCGAAGTCGCCGAAGGACCAGTCGACGTACAGGTTGGAGCGGATGCGCCAGTACGGATCCTGGTCGAGATAGCGACCCTGGCGGCCTTCCACCTCGGAATCTTCGGTGGCCTTGGTTTCCCACTTGGAAAGGTAGGTGCTGTCCCAGCTGACGGTGAACTGGCCGAACGAGGTTTCCGGCAGGCGGTACAGCACGCCCAGATCCCAGCCTTCCACCTTGTACGACGCCAGATTCTGCAGCGGCATGTCGACGTTGGTGATGGTGTAGCGTTCTTCGATGGTGCCGTAGGCTGGATCACGGGTGATCAGACCGCAGTACGCGGCCTGTTCTGCCGGGGAACCGCCGTAGCAGTAGTTCATGATGTCCTGGATCGCCGGACGGGTGATGGCGTCTTCGATCTTGATCTGCCACCAGTCCAGGGTCACGTTCAGGCCGCTGACAAAGCTCGGGCTCCACACCAGGCCCAGCGTTTTGCTGGTCGAGGTTTCCGGCTTCAGGTTCGGGTTCGACTTCCAGGTGAACGGCTCGGCAGTCTGGGCCGCGCCCGACTGCGGAACGCCGTCGTCGTCCTTGGTGTTGGGCTGGACGAAGCCAGCCGGAACGCCCTGGGCGATACACTGGGCCAGCACCGCACCGGTCGGGCCGTTGGCAGCCGCGCACGGATCGGCGTAGGTTTCGAACGAGTCGCCGTCACCGCCATACAGGTTGCTGATGCTCGGCGCGCGGAAGCCTTCCGAGTAGTTGCCGCGGATCATCAGGTCGTCGATCGGCTTCCAGCGGAAACCGAACTTGTTGTTGGTGGTATTGCCGAAGTTGCTGTACTTCGAGTAGCGGGTCGCCGCGCTGAAGTCGAGCAGCTTGGCGCCCGGCAGGTCGGCCAGCACCGGGATCGACAGTTCCAGGAAGACTTCATCCAGGTCGTAGCCGCCCTTGGTCGGCTTTGCGCCGTTGCCGGTGCTCAGGCCTGCAGCGATGAAGGCGTCCGGATCGAACTGACCGGTCTCCTTGCGGTACTCGTAACCGGCAGCGAAGGCCAGAGCRCCGGCCGGCAGCTGCACGATTTCACCGGAGATGTTGGCGTAGTAGCCCTTGGACACCAGGCTGGCCGAATCGTGTGCGGTGAACGAAGTGTAGTCGAGCGCGGCCTGGCTGATCGAGCCTTCCGGGCCCAGAGCGTTGACCGGCACGCACTCCGGAATGATGTCGCCGCCCGGGGCGGTGACGCAGACCGGCACGCCGCCACGCATTTCGGACGGGCCGTAAGCGTTGCGCAGGTTGGCCAGATTGAACAGGCCGTAGGTCAGGTCGTTCTGGTCGGTCTTGTCGTAGCGGTAGCCGACATCCCAGTCGAAGTTACGGTCCGCGAACTCGAAGAAGCCTTCGAAGCCACCGTAGAAGTGCCAGTTCTTGACGTTCTGGTTGAACGAACGGCCGCCGCTTTCATTGAAACGACGGTTGACGCCGGTCAGGTCTTCACCCGTCGGGTTGTACATGCTGTTGGCGCTGAGGCGCATGCTGGTGACCGGCATGGCCGCCAGCAGCTGCTCGGACTTGCGCTCGTTGTACATCGCCTCGGTACGGAAGGTGATGTTGTCGGTAACGTTGTACGAACCAGAAGCGAACAGCGACGTACGTTCCTGCGGGGTCAACAGGTAGTTGTCCGGGGCGGTGTTGTAGCCGTGGACGTTGGCGTTGAACGGCGTCTCCACGCCGTTGATCAGCACATAGCGCTCGTCGTTGCGGATGTAGGAGCCCGGCATGCCGGTGCTGCTCTGGCCGTCGAAGAACGGCGGGCCACCGGCGGAGATCTTGCGATCGCCGGCCATGACCTTGCCTTCCTTGACGTAGGAGACACCCAGCATCAGCGATGCGCGATCGGTGGTGGTGCCGATGGTGAAATCGGCCGCTTCACGCTCGCCGTCACCGTCGCTGTACTGGCCCTTGTAGAAGTTCGCTTCGGCGCCGTCGAAGTTCTGCTTGGTGATGATGTTCACCACGCCGGCGATGGCATCCGAACCATAGATGGTCGAAGCGCCGTCCTTCAGGATGTCGATGCGCTCGATCATCGCGGTCGGGATGGTGTTCAGGTCGACGCTGCCGTCCAGGCCGGTGGTCCAGCGACGGCCATTGACCAGCACCAGGGTACGGTCCGAGCCGAGGTTGCGCAGGCTGATACCGGCCGAGCCGTCACCGCCGTTGTTGAAGGTGCGGTTCAGGGCGGCACCGTTGGCGGCAACGCGCTGCAGGATGTCGGCGACCGAGGTCACACCCTGCTTTTCGATGTCGGCGCGGGTCAGGCTCAGGACCGGCTGCGAGGTTTCGATGTCGGTGCTCTTGATGCGCGAACCGGTCACCGAGATGCGATCCAGGTTGGTCGCTTCCTGCGCCTGGGCCGTTACGGACGTCGCCGCACCGGCGATCAGCGCGACGACGACAGCGTCACGCAGCTTGTTGGACTGGAAATTCATTGGCTCTCTCTCTCCAAGAAATCTTGGCTGGGGTAGTGCCTGCGCGGCGGTGCCAAAAAAGAAGGCTCCAAAATCGCGAGGCTGAATCGATAGTAACGGCCCCCAGCCAAAAATTAAAGCTGCGTTAATTCACGCTGTGGTTACACATGAATGCGCTCTGATTTCTTTTAGTTCAATGAGTTATCTGGATGTGGGAAGGGACGCAACCGCGCCTGCCTGCCCTCAACGCACAAAAAAGTTTCAGTTGATGCATGTCGTGATGTATCCGTTTGTAACGGATAGGTGCTTTTCGCACTTGACAGATGTGTCCAGAAACAATTCGGGCGCCCCTGGGCGCCCGATGTTCAACACAGCTTGTTCGCGGCCGATGAGCGACTACAGATCCTGCTCGTAGCGCACGTACGGCACGGTGCCGTCATCGTTGCTTTCGTTGCGCGGGGAGAACGGGTTCTTGCCGCGGCTGATGACGTTTTCCGCGCCGACGGTGAGCTGGCCGGACCACGGGGTGCGCCAGGTCAGGCCAATGCCCAGGCCTTCCCACTTGCCGGGCTTGCCGGGAACGTCAACCACGCGGCCGATGATGCTGCCGCTGAAATTGCCGTAGCCGGCGCCCAGGCTCAGGCTCTTGCTGTCCCATCGGTCAACGATGGCCGGTGAGGCGTCGGCCAGGGGTACCAGGCGTGCCTTGGCATAGGTGCCGGCGATGGAGACAAAGCCTTCGCGACCGATGTTCTTCTGCGCGAACACGGTCAGGTCATTCTGTTCGGCGCGCAGCGACGGGGTCTTGCTGGGCGTGGCCAGCCAGGCGGGCAGGGTCTCGCGGCCGGTGCCGGCAGTGATTCCCAGGCGGCCGGTGCCACGGTTGAGCGCGGCGGTACCCGTCAGGCGCCGGTTGGAGCCGATGGCATCATCGTCGTCGCCCAGGCTGGCCAGCATGCAATGGCTGGCCAGTCCGCTGATGCTGGAGCCGCTGCTGCTGTTGCACAGCAGGCCCAGCGAGTCGCCCGAAGACAGGCCGAACGCAGCATCGAGCGAATTGCGGCCGAAATGCCAGCGTGCGCCCACGGCCTGCTCGCCGGTCGGTTCCAGGTACAGCAGGGCCTCGACCTTGCCACTGCCCTTGTTCCAGACCGGAATGACGGTGCGGGTGTCCTTGCTCTGCGCGTGCACGCCCGTGATCGCGCCAAGGGCGATCAGAAGGGCCAGCGGTAGACGCAGGAAGGTACGCATCGGACCAGTTCAGACAGAGACGGGCAGTGAAAGTTCCCGCTGGGGCGGGAACTCGATCCTAGGGTGTTTATGAATTCTTAACAAGCCTTGTTCCTCCCCAGATACAAGACTCATTGGGTATTACTGAAGTCGTTCAGGTGCCGGTACAGCCCCCTGGGCACCGTGGAACAGTATGCCGAACTCCGTCAACGGAAAGTGATACTCCTGTCCGCAGAATTCGCAACGTACGTCTACGGCGCCGGTGTCTTCGGCAGCCGCACGGGCCTCTTCCTCGCCCAGCGAGAACAGCATCGAGGCGACCCGTTCACGCGAGCAGGAGCAGGCGAAGGACAGGGCCTTGTCACCCACCAGCTCCGCCTTCTCCTCGTGGAACAACCGGTGCAGCAGTTCCTCGGCCGGGGTGGCCAGCAGCTCCGCCTTGCCCAGGGTGTCGAACAGCGCGCTGGCGCGGGACCAGCCATCGTCGTCGCCTTCGTCGCCCGGCAGCTTCTGCAGCAGCAGGCCGGCAGCACCGTCGCGGCCGGCGGCCAGCAGCAGTCGCGTCGGCAGCTGCTCGGACTGGCGGAAGTAGTCTTCGAATGCTTCATCCAGTTCCGGCGCGGTCAGTGCGACCAGGCTCTGGTAGCGCTGCGGTTCGCGCGGGTCCAGGCCGGGATTCTCGATGGTGATGGCCAGCAGGGCGTCCCGGCCCAGGTCGGTCAGGTCACGGGGGGCGTCACCGCCCTCGGCAATCTGGACGATGCCGCGCAGGGTGCCGGCGGCGGTGCATTCGGCGAACAGGGTACGCAGAGCGGTATTGCTGCGCAGCTGGATCGACAGGCGGCCGTCCACCTTGGTGTGGCCGGTGAACAGGGCCGATGCCACGCAGGCTTCGCCGAGCAGTTCGGTGGCGCTGTCCGGATACTCGCCGTGGGACTGGATGTCCTGCCAGGTGGCCTGCAGGCGCACGTGGACGCCACGGACACCGGCGTCGGGGAGCAGGAAACGGATAAGGGAATCGGATTGGGCGGTCATCGGCTCACATCGCGCGGAAACGGGGATGGTTGCCGGATAATGCGCCGACAACCAGGCATAAGAAGGATGCACCAGTAATGGGGGCAGGGGGAGAGCAGGACAAGGTAGTGGCCGCCGCCGACGCGGCACCGCGCAGGCGCTGGCGCTGGAAGCGGCTGCTGTGGCTGCCGGTGCTGTTCGTGGCCTTCAGCTGCCTGCAGGTGCTGGTGCTGCGTTTCATCGATCCGCCGCTGTCCACGGTGATGGTCTGGCGTTTCGGTGAGGCACTGGGTGAAGGCGACTGGTCCTACCGGCTGCACTACCAGTGGCGGGACCTTGACCAGATGGCGCCGAGCCTGCCGATTTCGCTGGTGGCCGCAGAAGACCAGCGCTTCCCGGACCATAGCGGGTTCGACCTGCAGGCCATTGAAAAGGCGCGCGACCACAACGCGCGGGGCGGGCGCCTGCGCGGGGCCAGCACGATCAGCCAGCAGGTGGCCAAGAACCTGTTCCTGTGGCAGGGCCGCAGCTGGATCCGCAAGGGCCTGGAGGTCTGGTACACGGTGCTGATCGAAGCCTTCTGGCCGAAGCAGCGGATCCTGGAGATGTACGCCAACATCGCCGAGTTCGGCGACGGTGTGTATGGCGCCCAGGCAGCGGCGCAGACATTCTGGGGCAAGGACGCCGCGCGGCTGAGCCCTGCCGAGAGCGCGCGTCTGGCGGCAGTGCTGCCGGCGCCGCGCCGCTACAACGCGGCCAAGCCAGGCCCCTACGTTCAGCGTCGTGCGGCGTGGATCCAGCGGCAGGCACGGCAGCTGGGTGGAGCGGGGTACCTGGCGGAGGACTGAGGGGCCACGACACCAGGTGTCCGTGGTGCCTTCCGATGCGGGAAGCGGGTATTTCGAACGCTGGACTGACGGGCTGCATCCCCGTCAACGACGTACAATCCGGCGATGACTCGTGAGCGTCTTACCTTCGTCATCGCCGCACACAACGAAGAGCTGGTGCTGCCCCAGCTGCATCCGCGATTGTGCGCGGTACTGGACGGCCTGGCCGGAATCGATGGTCACATCCTGTACGTGGATGACGGCAGCAGTGACACGACCTGGTCGTTGATCGCCTCGCTGGCCCAGGCCGACCCGCGGGTATCGGCGCTGAAGCTGTCGCGCAACTTCGGCAAGGAGSCGGCGCTGACCGCCGGCCTGGACCATGTGCGCGAAGGCGCGGCGATGATCCTCGACGCTGATGGCCAGGACCCGCCGGAACTGGTGCCGCACTTTGTCGAACGTTGGCGGCAGGGCTACGACAACGTCTACGGCACGCGCCTGGTCCGTGACGGTGAGAGCTGGAGCAAGCGCGCTGCCGCATCGGTGTTCTACCGGGTGATTGGTCGCCTCTCGCGGACGCCCATTCCGGCCGATACCGGCGATTTCCGCTTGTTGTCGCCGCGCGCGCTGAGCGCATTGCGCGAGATGCGCGAACGTCACCGGTTCATGAAGGGGCTCTTCAGCTGGGTCGGTTTCCGCCGCGTGGCGGTGCCGTATCACCGGCATGCCCGTTTGGCCGGCAGCAGCAAGTTCAGCCTGTGGCGGCTGTGGAACTTCGCACTGGAAGGGATCACCGGCTTCTCGACGGTCCCGCTGCGGGCGGCCACCTACATGGGGCTGGCCACCGCAGGCGTGGCCTTCGTGTTTGCCATCTGGGTGATTGCGAAGGCGGCGTTGTACGGCGACCGGGTGGCCGGGTGGCCGACCATGATGGCGGTGATCCTGTTCCTCGGGGGCGTGCAGTTGATCGCGCTGGGGCTTATCGGCGAGTACCTGGGACGCCTGTACGAGGAGTCCAAGCAACGGCCGTTGTACCTGGTTGACGCATGGTTGGCCCCTTCCGTGGCAGACTCGGAGCTGCAACCCACCCTGGGAGGGCAGGCAGATGACGTCGGTACGGCAACTGTTGGACGGCAAGTCCCCTGAAGTGCATGCGGTCGCGCCAGGCGCGGCGGTGATCGATGCGATCCGGTTGATGGCGCAGAAGGGCATCGGCGCGGTGCTGGTGATGGATGGCCCGCGACTGGTCGGGATCCTCTCCGAGCGTGATTACGCACGCAAGATCGTGCTCCACGATCGTTCGTCGCGTGACACCGCAGTGTCGGAAATCATGACCGCGAAAGTAGTGACGGTGAGTCCCGGTGAGCAGGTGGAACACTGCCTGCAGCTGGTGACCGATTACCGCATCCGCCATCTGCCGGTGGTCGAGGGCGGGCAGGTACTGGGGGTGATTTCCATCGGTGACCTGGTGAAGTCGGTGATCGATGCGCAGCGGCGCGAGCTGGATCAGCTGCAGCAGTACATCGTGGCGGGGTGAGTTCTGTCGCTGGCGGGCCTGCGGCCCGCCGGCCCGCTTTTTCAAGCAACTGCCAAAGCCAAAGCCAAGGCAGCGCCTTCCTGTTACGCAGGGGAGGCGGCGGGCATGGCCGTGCAGGACACGCCGTAAACCCGTCCATGGGGGCTCGATGGCGCCATCCATGGCGCCAACGGTCCTGCACGGCCATGCCCTCCGCCTCAGGACACGTTCCTGCGAGCGCGGCCGCCTTCACCCTGACTGTCTGCCGTTGGTAGATGCCAACCTTGGTTGGCACTGCTTTTGATTCTGCTCTGTACGTCTTCTTTTGACTTTGAATTTCTGCTCTCGTTCCGCGCGCGCAGGAAACTTTCGGGAGGGTGACGGGTGGCCCAGGCAGGACCGTTGGCGCCATGGATGGCGCCATCGAGCCCCCATGGGTGAGGGCGCTTTGCTTGCGAAGCACTGCTTCGCAAGCGCCCGAACGCACAGCCGCCAGCGGCTGGGCCGGCCCCCGGAGGGGGGTTTACGGCGTGTCCTGCCAACCCACACTGCCCCGCCCAACCCACAGAAACCCAGCCGCTTTGGCTTTTGCTTTGGCTTTGGCTTCTGCCCGCCGCAGGCGGACCACCGCGCGTCAGCGCGGCACCTCCACATCCAACCCGATTGGGCAGCTCACGCCGGTACCGCCAATGCCGCAGTAGCCGTTCGGGTTCTTGGCCAGGTACTGCTGGTGATAGTCCTCGGCGTAGTAGTACGTCGGTGCCGGATACACGATCTCGGTGGTGATCGGGCCATAACCCGCTGCAGCCAGCTGCGCCCGGTAGGCCTCGCCACTGGCCAGCGCCGCGGCGTACTGGGCCTCGTCGGTGGCGTGGATCGCCGAACGGTACTGGGTGCCGGTGTCGTTGCCCTGGCGCATGCCCTGGGTCGGGTCATGGCTTTCCCAGAACAGCTGCAGCAGCCGCTCCAGGCTGACAACCGCCGGGTCGAACACCACCTGCACCACCTCGGTGTGGCCGGTCAGGCCCGAGCAGACCTCTTCATAGGTGGGGTTCGGGGTGATTCCACCGGCATAGCCCACCGAGGTGCTGTACACGCCCGGCTCGTTCCAGAATTTGCGCTCGGCGCCCCAGAAGCAGCCCAGCGCGAAGCGGATCTGCTGCAGGCCGGCGAAACGGTCCTTCAGCGGATGGCTGTTCACGAAGTGCTGGTTGCTGTGCAGCGGCAGCGGYTGGTCGCGGCCCGGCAAAGCCTCTTCCGGGCGCGGCAGGCGCTGCTTGAAGGCCCCGATGCCGAGGATGCCCTGTCCGATTCCCAACATGATGCGCTCCTACGCCGGAAGCCCGGCAATGTCGTCGGCATCTGAAATGGGGGCGTCTGCGGCGTGGCCCAAGTCCAGCGCCGCCACGATTTCTTCGGCCTGTGCCCGCGCGGCGTCGGGGATACCGACCCGCAGCACGCCGAACAGCGGCAGCTCGCCCATGCCGCCCAGCAGCGACTCGCCGAACACGAACGCCGGGATGCCGGCGTCTTCCAGCGCGTGCTTGACCAGGTGGGCGTCGAACAGATTGTCGGCCTTGTACACGATGTGCATGCAGCGGCTCCGTGGGACAGGATTCCAGCATACGCCCGGCGGCTGAATGGTGCCGCTGCGCTCGCCGGGCAGCCCTTCCCGGTAAGCGTTAGACTGGCAATCTTTCTGCCTTTCTTTCGCCGACTCATGTCAGAGCACACCCCCGCCAGCCCCGAGACCCCCGCCGACAGCCACGAGAAGCGCGATTTCATCCGCCAGATCGTGCGCGAGGACCTGGCCAGCGGTAAGCACCAGGCGATCAAGACCCGCTTCCCGCCCGAGCCGAACGGCTACCTGCACATCGGCCATGCCAAGTCGATCTGCCTGAACTTCGGCGTCGCCGGCGAGTTCGGCGGCGTCTGCAACCTGCGTTTCGACGACACCAACCCGGCCAAGGAAGACCCGGAGTACGTGGCCGCGATCCAGGACGACGTGCGCTGGCTGGGCTTTGAGTGGAACGAGCTGCGCCATGCGTCGGATTACTTCGACGCCTACTACCTGGCCGCCGAGAAGCTGATCGCCGACGGCAAGGCCTACGTCTGTGACCTGTCGGCCGAGGAAGTGCGCGCCTACCGCGGCACCCTGACCGAACCGGGCCGGCCCTCGCCGTGGCGCGACCGCAGCGTCGAGGAAAACCTGGACCTGTTCCGCCGCATGCGCGCCGGTGAATTCCCCGATGGCGCGCGCACCGTGCGCGCCAAGATCGACATGGCCAGCGGCAACATCAACCTGCGCGATCCGGCCCTGTACCGCATCAAGCACGTCGAACACCAGAACACCGGCAACGCCTGGCCGATCTACCCGATGTACGACTTCGCCCATGCACTGGGCGATTCGATCGAAGGCATCACCCACTCGCTGTGCACGCTGGAGTTCGAAGACCACCGCCCGCTGTACGACTGGTGCGTGGACAACGTCGACTTCGCCCACGATGACGCCCTGACCCAGCCGCTGGTCGACGCCGGCCTGCCGCGCGAAGCGGCCAAGCCGCGCCAGATCGAGTTCTCGCGCTTGAACATCAACTACACGGTGATGAGCAAGCGCAAGCTGATGGCGCTGGTCACCGAACAGCTGGTGGACGGCTGGGAAGACCCGCGCATGCCGACCCTGCAGGGCCTGCGTCGCCGTGGCTACACGCCGGCGGCGATGCGCCTGTTCGCCGAGCGCGTGGGCATCAGCAAGCAGAATTCGCTGATCGATTTCAGCGTGCTGGAAGGCGCGTTGCGCGAAGACCTGGACAGCGCCGCGCCGCGCCGCATGGCCGTGGTCGACCCGGTCAAGCTGGTGCTGACCAACCTGGCCGACGGCCACGAAGAGCAGCTGACCTTCAGCAACCACCCGAAGGACGAAAGCTTCGGTACCCGCGAAGTGCCGTTCGCACGTGAAGTGTGGATCGACCGCGAGGACTTTGCCGAAGTGCCGCCGAAGGGCTGGAAGCGCCTGGTTCCCGGTGGCGAAGTGCGCCTGCGCGGCGCCGGCATCATCCGCTGCGATGAAGTGATCAAGGATGCCGACGGTACCATCACCGAACTGCGCGGCTGGCTGGATCCGGAGTCGCGTCCGGGCATGGAAGGCGCCAACCGCAAGGTCAAGGGCACCATCCACTGGGTCAGCGCGGTGCACGGCGTGCCGGCCGAGATCCGCCTGTATGACCGCCTGTTCTCGGTGCCGAACCCGGACGATGAATCGGAAGGCAAGACCTACCGCGATTACCTCAATCCGGAATCACGTCGCACCGTCATCGGCTATGTCGAGCCGGCGGCTGCCACCGCGGCGCCGGAACAGTCGTTCCAGTTCGAGCGCACCGGCTACTTCGTTGCCGACCGCCGCGACCACACCGCAGCCAAGCCGGTGTTCAACCGCAGCGTGACCCTGCGCGACACCTGGTCGGCCTGAGCACCTGCGCGGGCGCCGCACAGGCGCCCGCGTCATCCCGGCGAGTGCCCCATCCCGTGAAGCCGCATCGCCGACCAGCGGACGCGGCCCGGCCGTGCTGCGCACGTGGCACGCACTGCCGCTGTGCAGCGGATACCGCCATCATCGTCCGTTCTTTCCTACCCATCAGGCCCTGCCATGTCCGCTGCCCCGAGTGCACTTCTGCCGCTGCTGCAACAGGTCCTGCTGGGCCGTGACATCGCCTGCACCGTCGAGGGCGACGGACTGCTGCTCGACAGTGGCCTGCACCTGACCCCGCACGGTGTCGGCAGCAACGAACGCGACAACGGCGGCTGGCAGACCTCCACCGTCATCGAGACCCGTCACGCGGGCTTGTTCGCCGATGGCCTGTTCGAATACCAGCACGCCAATGGCGCGACCGAACAGGAATCCCTGCTGTCCGGCTTCGAGACCTGGGTGCGGGTGGATCTGCCGACCCTGCAGGCCGCCATCGGCGCTGAAGACGCACCGGATCTGCCGATGATGGGGCTGACCTACCCGACCAACGAAGACGGCCGGGAACACGAGCGCACCGTGGTGCTGGGACCACTGGCCCATTACCGCGCCCGCGAACTGGACGACGCTGCTGCGTGCAGCGAAGACGRCCACGGCTCCTGCCCCTGCTGCCTGTTCACCAGGAGCATCGACGCCTTCGACGATCTGCTGAAGGCTCATCACTTCCTGGCCATCCGCCTGTTCGCTTCGCGCGACGAGCAGGGCCAGTGCGAAGCCGACTGCCGGGTCAACGGCCATGACTTCGCCCCTGCCCTGCCGCTGCTGCGCGCCTATGCTGCGCGCTGGCCGCAGGCGGGGCTGGAATTCCGCAAGCAGTACGTGGTGATCCGCACCGGCTCACCCTCAGCGGCCTGAATCCAGCGCGCACGCCCGGTACATGCCACTGCCGCTACACTGCGCGCCGACATCTGTTGCACCTGTTCCTTTCACTCCCAACGAGGCACCCCCGCGATGCTGTACGCGCAAGTCCACCTGACCCTTCCCGCCTGGATCCACGACCAGATCGACCTGGATCGTCGATATCCGGGCGACGAGGCCAAGGTCGCGCTGGCGATCGAGCTGTCGCGGCTGAACGTCGACCACGCCAGTGGCGGCCCGTTCGGCGCCGTGGTGTTTGGGCCGGATGACAAGGTGATCGCTGCCGGCGTGAACCGGGTGATGCCGCATTCGACCTCGCTGGCGCACGCCGAGAACATGGCCTACATGCTGGCCCAGCAGCGCCTGCAGACCCCGCGCCTGAACGCGGTGCTGTCGCCGATCACCCTGGCCACCAGCTCGCAGCCGTGCTGCCAGTGCTACGGCGCCACCGTGTGGGCCGGCATCGACCGCCTGCTGATCGGCGCCAGTTCGGCCGACGTGGAAGAACTGACCCCGTTCGATGAAGGCCCGCTGCCGGCCGACTGGGTGGGCGAGCTCAACAAGCGCGGCATCGACGTGGTGCAGGGCCTGAACCGCGATGCGGCGCGCAGCGTGCTGCGTACCTATGGGGAAAGCGATGGCGCCCGTTACTGAGGCCGGCATCGGCCTGCTGTGCCTGTGCCGGCAGGGCTTCGAGCCCGAACTGGCCGGCGAACTGCAGTTCCGCGCAGGCGCCGCCGGTTTTGCCGGTTACGCCCGTACCCAGCGCAACGACGGCTACGTGCTCTTCATGTGCGATGAAGCCGCAGCGCTTGCACCGCGACTGCCGTGGCGCGAGCTGATCTTCGCCCGCCAGAAGCTGGTGGTGCTGGCCGAGCTGCCGCAGCTGGACCCGGCCGACCGCATCACGCCGATGCTGGACGTGCTGGCCGATGCGCCGCGCTTCGGTGATCTGTGGGTGGAGCATCCCGATTCGGACGCCGGCAAACCGCTGTCCGGGCTCGCGCGTGCCTTCGGCAATGCCCTGCGCCCGGCGCTGCGCAAGGCCGGCAAACTCAGCGACAAACCCAACGCACGCCTGCCGCGCCTGCACGTGGTGTTCGTCGATGGCACGCATGCCTTCATCTGCGTGGCCAACCCGGACGACAGTGCACCCTGGGCGTTGGGCATTCCGCGCCTGAAGCTGCTGCCTGACGCGCCTTCGCGTTCGGCATTGAAGCTGGATGAGGCGCTGCTGACCCTGCTCGCCCCGGAAGAACGCGAAGCGCTGGTGCGTCCGGGCATGCGCGCGGCCGACCTGGGCGCGGCACCCGGCGGCTGGACCTGGGTACTGACGCGCCAGCACGTGCATGTGCTGAGCATCGACAACGGCCCGCTGCGCCAGCACGTACTGGACACCGGCCTGGTCGAACACCTGCGCGCCGATGGTTTCCATTGGCACCCGGAGCAGCCGCTGGACTGGATGGTCTGCGATATGGTCGAGCAGCCGCGTCGCGTCGCCGAACGCATGGCCACCTGGTTCCGCGAGGGCTGGTGCAGGCACGCGATCTTCAACCTGAAGCTGCCGATGAAGAAGCGCTGGGACGAAACCCGCCTGTGCCTGGACCTGTTCCAGGAGCAGGCCGGCAAGCCGCTGGTGGTACGTGCCAAGCAGCTGTACCACGACCGTGAGGAAATCACGGTGCTGGCGTCGCCGCTGCGCTGATGAACATCCTGCGCATATCCCTGCTGCTGTGTACCGCGGTGCTGGCGTCGCCGGCACTGGCACAACCGGCGCGCCCGCAGCCGGCACAAAGTGCTCCGCTGCGTGATGACAGTGGCGTGGTCCGGCAGCAGTCGCTGTCGGCCGGCCGCGTGACCGGCAGCGTCGACATCGTGGTGCCGCTGGGCGAAACCCCGGTAACGGTGCGTTCGCTGGCGCCGGCCAGCGTGCTCGGCCAGTACCGCATCCATTTCGCCGAGTTGGACGTGAACGCTGATGGTTTCATCAGCCGTGACGAAGCACTGGCCAATCCGGCGCTTTCCGATGAGTTCAACGCATTGGACAGCAAGCGTCGCGGCAAGCTGGACCGCGCTGACCTTGCCGGTTGGCTGATCGATTGACCCGATTCCGGTAGCGCCGGGCCACGCCCGGCGGGATCGGTGAACCGCGCTGCGCGCTCGCCGGGCATGGCCCGGCGCTACCGGCGGATGATCCGGGGCTCGCGCGCCAACCAAGGTTGACGTCTACAGAAGCGATTCGCTGCAGACCGGCATGGCCCGCTTTTGGTAGGTGCCAACCTTGGTTGGCACAAGGCCGGAAGGCCCTCACTCCAGCTGGGGCGAGGATGCCCGATCGGCGCGCCAACCAAGGTTGGCATGTACCAGGGCCTCGCCGTCACACCCCTGCGGCGCGCTTCCAGAAGGCCTGTACCAGCGGCGGCCACTTGCCTACGCAGCCCAGCGCGCGGCCACGCGCCAGGGTCAGGTGCATCTCGTCGTTGGAGAACAGCCGGTTGATCGCGTCGAAGCTGTAGGCGGCGATCTGGTTGTCGCTGCGACGCTCACGCGCCCAGCGCTGCACGCGCTGCGGCGACAACCGGGGTTGTCCACGCCGTTCGGCCGACGGCGCCAGCCAGTGCTGCAGGGCGGCGACATCGCGCAGGCCAAGATTGACGCCCTGCCCGGCCAGCGGATGCACCACGTGGGCGGCATCGCCCAGCGCCAGCACGCGACCGGCCACGTAGTGGCGGGCCAGCTGCCGGCGCAGCGGGAAGGCTGCGCGCGGCGAGGCCAGCCGCAGTTCACCCAGGCGCGCGGCGAAAGCGCGGGTCAGTTCACGATTGAATGCGTCTTCGTCCAGGGCCAGTACGCGTGCGGCCTCGTCGTCGGGCAATGTCCAGACGATGGAACTGCGGCGCTCGGCCACCGGCAACAGCGCCAGCGGACCGGTCGGCAGGAAGCGCTGCCAGGCCGTGGCCTGGTTGGGCAGCTCGCTGTCCACATAGGCGACTACACCGCGCTGCTGATAGTCGTGGCGTTCAACGTCGATCCCGGCCAGTCCGCGCAGGGTCGATTCAGCACCGTCGGCAGCCACCGCCAGCGCGGCTTCGACGCGACGACCATCATCCAGGCGCAGGCGCACAGCGTGCTCGTCCTGTTCAAGCGCTTCCACGCGCGCCGGGCAATGCAGCTCCACGCCAGCTGCCGGCAGCGCCGCCCACAAGCGATCCTGCAGCAAGCCGTTCTCGACGATGAAACCCAGCTCGCGACGGCCGAAGCGATCGGCGTCGAACAGCAGGTCGTCGCCACCGCCCGCGTCCCACACCTGCATGCGCCGGTATGGCCAGGCGCGTGCCTGGGCGATCGTCGGCCACACGCCGAGACGCTCAAGCAACTGCACGTTGTCGGCGGCGAAGGCGAACACCCGCAGATCCGGCTGTGCGGCCTGCCATGGTGCCGGTTCACGCCCTTCCACCAGCGTTACGGCAAGGCCGGCATCGGCCAGCGCCAGCGCACAGGCGGCGCCGACCACACCGCCGCCCACAATGGCCACGTCCAGGCGTGCGCGCCGGTTCATGCGGCTTCTCCACGGCACAGGCGCGGCACATCGCCACGGAAGCCCATCGCACCACCAACCAGCATCGACTGCACCGAGGCGCGCTGTGCGGCCACCAGGCCCAGGCTGCGCAGGGGGCGCAGCAGCGGCGCCGGATTGCTGGTCAGCCGGGCAAGACCGCCGGAGAACGCCACCGTCTGCCGTCGATCTTCTTCGCGGCGGTCCACGTAGGATCGCAACAGTGCATCGCTGCCGGCATCGCCCTCCACTTCCAGCAGCTCGGCCAACGTCAATGCGTCGCGCAGGCCGAGGTTGAAACCCTGCGCACCCAGCGGGTGGATGGTCTGCGCGGCATTGCCCAGCAGCACCGTGCGCTCCCCCACCAGCGCGCGCGCCAGTACCTGGATCAGCGGATAGGCACTGCGCGGGCCGGAGTCGAGCAGGCGGCCCGCCCGCCAGCCGATGGCCTGCTGCAGGCGCTGCAGCCAGGCGGTGTCGTCCAGCGCCATCACCGCCTCTGCCTGGTCACGGGCAACCCCGTGCACGGTGCCGAAATGGCGGTCGCCACGCGGCAGCAACGCCGTCGGGCCGGTATCGGTGAAACGCTCCCAGGCGGTGCCATCGGGCGCGCGCTGGCTGCGCACGCGGGCCACGAACAGCGTCTGCTGGAAGTCGTGGCGATCAACGTCGATGCCCAACGCATCGCGCACGCCGCTGCTGGTGCCGTCGGCACCGACCACCAGCCGCGCCAGCAGCACCCGCTCGCCACTGTCATCGGCCACCCGCACCTGGCGGTAGCCGTCAATCACCTCGCCCAGGCCAAGGAAACGCATCGGCCGGTAGCGGCGCAGCCGTGACAACTCCTGCAGCCGGCTTTCCAGCGCCTGGCCGAAATCACGCGCCACCACCACCTGGCCGAACCATGGCCGGTCGTACTCTGCGGCATCGAGCTGCACACGGCCGAAATCGCCGGCGCGGCTGACATGGATGCGGCGGATCGGGCCGGGGGCCATCGACAGCTTCTGCATGACCCCCAGCGCGGTCAGCGCGTTGATCGTGGCGGCGGCAAAACTGAGGTTGCGCTGGTCGAACACCGCCGGCAGTTCCCCGGCCGGGCTGGCTTCGAGCAGGCCCACGTCGCGGCCCAGGCGGTCCAGGGCGATGGCCAGGCTGGCACCCACCAGACCGCCACCGACGATCAGCACGTCATGTCGTTCACTCATGGGCGCATGATACGCGCTCGCCGCGCCGGCATGCCCCACGCCGCCCCGCCTGCGCCAAGCGCCGCGCCGGGCTAGAATGAAACCTGAATCCGCTCCGGCCCACCGCCATGTCCGACTCCGCCCCCCGCGCCTTCGTCCTGTCAGTGCTCGTGCTGTTGCTGGCTGCGACCCGCGTCAATCACTTCGCGGCAATCCCTGACGCCTCTTGGGCGGTGTTCTTCATCGGCGGCTTCTATCTCGCCCGCTGGACCCGCTGGGCGTTCCCGCTGCTGATGGTGTTCGCGGTGCTGGTCGACTGGATCGTGATCCGCAGCAGCGGCCTCGACTTCTGGCAGCACTACTGCGTATCGCCGGGCTACTGGCTGCTGTTGCCGGCCTACTTCGCGATGTGGGCCGGTGGCATGTTGCTGGGCCGCAACTACCGCAGCGCGCAGTGGTCGGTGCTGGGCAAGGGTGCCTTGCTGCTGGTGGCGTCGGTGGCGCTGTGCCATCTGCTGGCGCAGGGCGGTTTCTACTGGACCAGCCAGAACGTGGCCGAGCCGACCGTGGCCGGATGGGCACAGAACTACGCCCAGTGGTTCGGCCCCTACCTGCGCACCACTGCGATCTACGTGGCCTTGGCCGCCGCACTGCAGCTGGCCGTGGAGCAGGTGCTCAAGCTCCTGCAGGCCCGCCGCGACATCCACCACTGAGCCACGCCATGGGTCATCGCCTCTCGCGCATCTACACCCGCACCGGCGACGACGGCAGCACCGGCCTGGGTGACGGCAGCCGGGTCGGCAAGGATGACCTGCGTGTTGCGTCCTATGGCACCGTCGATGAAGCCAACGCCACGCTCGGCCTGTTGTTGGCCGTGCCGCTGCCGGAGGACGTCCGCGCGCTGGTGGTGCACCTGCAGCACCAGCTGTTCGATCTGGGCGCCGAACTGTGCATTCCCGGCCATGCCGCCATCCACGCCGCTGATGTGTCGGCGCTGGAACAGCAGCTGGACCACTACAACGCCGACCTGCCGATGCTGAAGGAGTTCATCCTGCCGGCCGGTGGCGAGGCCGCCGCGCGCTGCCACCTGGCGCGCACCGTGGTCCGCCGCGCCGAGCGCGACACGGTCGCCCTGGCCCGCGTGGAACCGGTACGCAGCGAGGCGCTGCAGTACCTCAACCGGCTGTCAGACCTGCTGTTCGTGCTGGCCCGGGTGCTGGCACGGGCCGATGGCCACGGCGAAGCGCTGTGGCAACCACAGCATCGCCAGCGCTGAGCCGCCGTGCTGGTCTTCACCCATCCCGCCTGCCTGCTGCACGATCCGGGCCCTGGCCATCCTGAATGCCCGCAACGCCTGCAGGTGGTGCTCGACGCGCTGCACGAGGCCTTCCCCGGCCAACTGGATTGGCGCGAACCGCCGCCGGCCAAGTTCGGTGAACTGACCCGGGTCCACGACAGCGCGCTGCTGGATCTGGTACTGCAACCGCAGAGCGCACCGCTGCGCCAGCTGGACATGGACACCTGGACCTCGCCGGGCTCGGCCAGCGCCGCGGTGCACGCCGCCGGCGCAGGTGTCGCGGCCGTCGATGCGGTGATGCTGGGCGAGGATCCGCTGGCCTTCTGCGCGGTGCGCCCGCCCGGCCACCATGCCACCAGCAGCACCGCGATGGGCTTCTGCCTGCTCAACAACATCGCCATCGCCGCCGCCTACGCCCGCGACCGCCACGGTCTGGAGCGGATCGCAGTGGTCGACTTCGACGTCCACCACGGCAACGGCACCCAGGACATCTTCCAGCACGACGCACGGGTGTCCTACTACAGCACCCACCAGGCCGGGCTGTTCCCCGAGTCCGGCCTGCGCCGTGACCGCGGTGCCGGCAACCTGATGAACATCCTGCTGCCGCCCGGCAGTGGCGGCTTCCGCTTCCGCAACGTCTGGGCCGACGAGATGCTGCCGGCGATCGACGACTTCCGCCCCCAGCTGCTGCTGATCTCGGCAGGCTTCGACGCCCACCTGCGCGACCCGCAGGCCGACCTGATGCTGGAGACCGACGATTTCGCCTGGATCACCCGCGAACTGCACGCGCTGGCACGCCGCCATGCCGCCGGCCGGGTGGTGTCGATGCTGGAGGGAGGATACGACCTGCAGGCCTTGGCCGAGTGCAGCGTGGCCCACCTGCAGGCACTGATCGACACGCCCTCCGGCAACGGGCCTGGATGAACCCGAACCGGCAACCCGGGGAGGCCTTCATTGCCCCTATGCAAGGGATGGGGCAAGCTACCGTCCGTTTTCGCCCGAATCCGAACCGCGTGCGCCGAGCCCTCCGCCTGCTTCCCCTGCCCCTGAGCATCGCCGTCTGCCTTCCGGCATGGGCTGATGACAAGCCGCTCAACTGGGGCCTTTGCCCGGCCACCGACGTGATCCCTGCGTTCACCGACGCACCGACCCCGGTGCCCGGCCAGGACAAGGCTGCCGCCAGCGCTGCGCGCGAACAGCAGCCCACCGACATCGAGGGCGACCAGCTGCTGGGCACCACCACCGTGCCGCAGTACCAGGGCAACGTGGCGCTGCGCCGGGGCGACCAGTTCGTGGGCACCGACAAGCTCAGCTTCGATACCGAAAGCGGCAACTATGTCGCCGACGGCAACGTCCGTTACCAGGATGCCTCGATCCGGATGGTCGCCAAGCGCGCCGAGGGCAACCAGGAAAGCGACACCCACAAGATCACCGACATCCAGTACCAGCTGGTGTCCCGCCGCGGCAACGGTGAAGCCGAATCGGTCGACCTGCAGGGCGCGGTCGGGCAGATGCACCGCTCCACCTACACCACCTGCGACCCGTCGCAGCCGGTATGGAAGCTGACCGCCCCGGAGATCGAAGTCGACAACGACGAAGGCTTCGGCACCGCCCGCAACGCGGTGCTGCGGATCGGCAAGGTGCCGGTGCTGTGGGCGCCCTACTTCAAGTTCCCGATCGATGACCGGCGCAAGACCGGCCTGCTGTTCCCGCAGCTGGGCATGTCCGGCCGCAACGGTTTCGACTACGCACAGCCGATCTACTTCAACCTGGCGCCGAACTACGACGACACGTTGACCCCGCGCTACATGAGCCGGCGCGGCCTGATGCTCGACAACGAGTTCCGCTACCTCTACAACGGCGGCCGCGGTGAACTGATCACTGCGTTCATGCCCAACGACAAGCTGCGCGACCGCGATCGCGGCCAGGTGATATTCGGTGGCTACCACAACGTGGACAGCCACTGGCAGGCCCGCGCCAACCTGGCCTGGGTCAGCGACGAGCGCTACGTGGAAGACTTCGCCAATCGCCTGGTGGGCGTCACCGCGTCGAACCTGCAGAGCACGGTCGGCCTGTACGGCACCGGCAAGAACTGGACGGCCGGCATCATGGCCGACCGCTGGCAGCTGACCGACTACACGCTTGACGAGCGCGCACTGCCGTACAACCGCCAGCCGCGCCTGTACCTCAACTGGGACAAGCCGCTGCTGCCGTGGCTGGAGACCGGCGTCTACGCCGAGGCCGTGCGCTTCACCCACGACGACATCAACTTCAAGTACGGCGCCGAGGCCGGTCCCGACCTGCAGTACACGCGCAACGGCCAGACCCAGCGCATGTATGGTGGCTCACGCCTGGATGTGAAGCCCTATGTGTCGTTCCCGATCAGCGGCGCGTCCTGGTACATCACCCCGACCCTGGCCTACCGCTACACCGGTTACGAGCTGGACCGCGGGCTGGCCGATGCCACCCGCAGGAGCATCCTGGTCTCGCAGGGCATCGACCCGAACACGGCCACTCCGGAACAGCTTCGCGGAAATACCTCGCCCAGCCGCAGCCTGCCGATCGCCAGCCTCGATGCCGGCCTGTTCTTCGACCGTGAGACGAAGATCGGTGGCAAGTCGTTCCTGCAAACCCTGGAACCGCGCCTGTTCTACCTGCGCACGCCCTACCGCAACCAGGACGAGCTGCCGATCTTCGATACCCGCGACTTCACCTTCAGCTGGGGCCAGCTGTTCCGCGATTCGCGCTATACCGGCGCCGATCGCCAGAACGACGCCAACCAGCTGACTCTGGCGCTGGGTACCCGCTTCATCGACCAGACCACCGGCAAGGAGCGTTTCTCGGCCTCCATCGGCCAGATCCAGTACTTCGACGAGTCGCGGGTGAGCGTGGTCCCCGGTGGCGCGCCGGTTGAAAAGGGCAAGTCGGCCTGGATCGCCGACGGCAACTACATGATCAACGACCGCTGGACCCTGGGCGCCACCTATCAGTGGGACCCCAAGTACAAGCGCGAGGATCTGGCCAGCGTGCGTGCCCGCTACCTGATGTCCAACGACGGCGTGGTCAACCTGACCTACCGCTACCGCATCAATTCCGGCGCCCCGGCCACCGCCAACAAGCATGACCGCACCCTGCTGGAACAGGCCGACCTGTCGTTCCTGTACCCGCTGAACGAGCGCTGGAGCCTGGTCGGCCGCTACTACTACTCGATCCAGGACAAGGAACCGCTGGAGATCATCGGTGGCGTACAGTGGGACAGCTGCTGCCTGGCCGTTCGCGCCGTGGCCCGCCGCTACGTGCGCAACCGCGAAGGCGAAATGAACAACTCCATCCAGCTCGAGTTCGTGCTCAAGGGCTTGAGCTCCCTCGGCCAGGACACGGACCGCACTTTGCGCCGTGCTATCCTCGGCTACAACCGCGACGACCTCTATCTCGTGCCGCCCAGCAACACCGGAGCGACCCGCGATGACTACGATCCGAATCAGATCCCATGACCAAGAGCTTCCCCGTTCTCCTCGCATCGCTTCTGGCGGTGTCCAGCGTGTCCGCCCCCCTGCAGGTTCTTGCGCAGGAGGCCCAGCCGTTGGATCGCATCGCTGCTGTCGTCGATGAGGACGTGATCCTGCAGAGCGAGCTCCAGCGTGCGATCGCCAACATCAAGGCGCAGTACGCCGGCCGCGAGGCCCAGCTGCCGCCCGATGACGTGCTCAGCCGCCAGGTGCTCGAGCGCTTGGTGCTGGTCAAGCTGCAGGTGGCCCGTGCCCAGGGCAGCGGCATCCGTGTCAGCGACCAGGAACTGACCCAGGCGATGAATGCCATCGCCCAGCAGAACGGCTCGACCCTGGATGCCCTGCGCCAGCGCCTGGCCAGTGACGGTATCGATTTCAACGATTTCCGCGCCTCGGTGCGTGACGAGATCACCGTGCAGCGCCTGCGCCAGAGCTTCGCGCAGAGCCGCATCAGCGTCAGCGAAGGCGAGGTCGATGCTGCCCTGAAGCAGCAGGCCGATGCCGGCAACCAGTTCCACCTCGCACACATCCTGGTCGCCCTGCCCGACGGTGCCAGCGCCGAGCAGATCGCCACCGGCCAGAAGAAGGCTGATGGCGTGAAGGCCCTGCTGGACAAGGGCGAACTGGACTTCAATGCGGCGGCCGTGCGCTATTCCGACAGCCCCAATGCACTGGAAGGCGGCGACCTCGGCTGGCGCACCCTGGATGAAATCCCGGCCGCGTTCGCACAGACGATGCAGCAGATGAAGCCCGGCGAAGTGGTCGGCCCGATCCGTGGCCCGAGCGGCTTCCAGCTGCTGAAGCTGGTGGAAGTGCGTGACGCCAGCGCGGCGGCAGGCACCCACACGGTCACCGAGTACCACGGCCGCCATATCCTGGTGCGCGTGGACGATGCCCAGTCCGACGCCGCCGCCAAGGCCAAGATCGACACCCTGCGTGCGCGTATTGCCGGCGGTGCCGACTTCCAGCAGGTGGCCAAGGAATCGTCCGAGGACACCAACAGCAAGGGCCAGGGCGGCGATCTGGGCTGGTTCCCGGCCGACGCGTTCGGCCCGGCCTTCGGCCAGCAGGTGGCAGGCATCCAGGACGGCGGCGTAAGCCAGCCGTTCCGCACCGATGCGGGCTGGCACATCGTGCAGCGCGTGGGCACCCGCCAGACCGACGTCGGCAGTGACAACCAGCGCGCCCAGGTCCGCGAGACCATCGGTCGCCGCAAGCTGGAAGACGAGTACAACCGCTTCCTGCAGGAGCTGCGTGGCGAAGCCTACGTCAGCTTCCGCAGCGGTGACCGGGCGGAAAATACCGCCACGCCTCCGCAGTCCTGAGCCATGCTCCCCGAGCTCGCTCTGGTACCGGGCGAGCCCGCCGGGATCGGCCCGGAACTGTGTGTCCGACTGGTCCAGCAGCCGCGCGATGATTGCCGGCTGCTGGCATTCGCCGATCCGGACACCCTGCGCGCGGCCGCAGCCGCGCTGGATCTGCCCCTGCAACTGCTGCCCGAGGACGCACACGCACGCGTCCCCGGCGATCTGCGCCTGCGCGCCGTCGCCAACAGCGCCCCCAGCCGTTTCGGCCATACCGACCCTGCCAATGCAGGTGCGGTGATCGGTGCCCTGCTCGGTGCGGGCCAGGCCTGCCTGTCCGGTGAACTGCACGGCGTGGTGACCGGCCCGGTGCACAAGGCGGTGATCAACCAGGGCGGCATCGCCTACAGCGGCACCACCGAACTGCTGGCCGACCAGGCCGGTGTGAAGGTGGTGATGATGCTGGCCAACGACATCGTCCGCGTTGCCCTGGCTACGACCCACCTGCCGCTGCGTGAGGTTGCCGATGCGATCACCGCGCCCGGCCTGGAACACACCCTGCGCACCGTGCATGCCGCGCTGCGCCGCGAGTTCGGCCTGCCCGCACCGCGCATCGCCGTGCTTGGCCTGAACCCGCACGCCGGCGAAGACGGTCACCTCGGTCGCGAGGAACTGGATCTGGTCATCCCGCTGCTGCAGCGCCTGCGCAGCGAGGGCATGGACCTGATCGGTCCGCTGCCGGCCGATACCGCGTTCCTGCCCGCCAAGCTGGCCGGCTTCGACACCGTGCTGGCCATGTACCACGACCAGGGCCTGCCGGTGCTGAAGTACTCCGGCTTCGAGCAGGCGGTGAACCTGACCCTGGGCCTGCCCTATCCGCGCGTGGCGGTGGACCACGGCACCGCGCTGGATCTTGCCGGCCGCGGCATTGCCGATCCTTCCAGCCTGCAGGCCGCCACAACGCTGTGTGCGCGGCTGGCGCGGCAACGTACACTGAGCACATGACTTCCCCGCATTCCCCCTCCGGCCCGGTGTTTTCCGCCCCGGCCAAGAAGCAGCTCGGCCAGCACTTCCTTGCCGACCGCTACTACATCGACAAGATCGTGATGGCGGTCAATCCCAAGGACGGCGACCGCCTGGTCGAGATCGGCCCGGGCCAGGGTGCGATCACCCTGCCGCTGCTGCGCGTGCACCCGAAGATGACGGTGATCGAGTTCGACCGCGACCTGATCGCGCCGTTGACCGCCGCCGCCGAGCCCCTGGGTGAACTGACCATCGTCAACCGCGACGTGCTGCGGGTCGATTTCACCGAGCTGGCCGACGGACAGCCGATCCGCCTGGTCGGCAACCTGCCCTACAACATCTCCTCGCCCATCCTGTTCCATGCACTGGAACATGCTGCGGTGGTCTCGGACATGCACTTCATGCTGCAGAAGGAAGTGGTCGAYCGCATGGCTGCCGGTCCCGGCAGCAAGGTGTTCGGCCGCCTCAGCGTGATGCTGCAGGCCTACTGCGAGGTGACCTCGCTGTTCGTGGTGCCGCCGGGTGCGTTCAGGCCGCCGCCGAAGGTCGATTCGGCCGTGGTGCGCCTGGTACCGCGCGACCCGGCCAGCATCGACATCAAGGACCACAAGCGCTTCGCCGAGGTGGTCAAGGCCGCCTTCGGCCAACGCCGCAAGACCCTGCGCAATGCCCTGAACAACGTGGTCAGCGCCGAGCAGTTCGTGGCCGCCGGCGTGCGCCCCGATGCCCGCGCCGAACAGCTGGACGTGGCTGAATTCATCGCTTTGGCCAATGCCACCTGATTACACTGCCGGTATGGAAGACGCTGACGTTTATGCCATCTCCGTCGAAGTCGCCCCGCGCTTCCTCGACGACCAATCCGCGCCGGAAGACGGTCGTTATGCGTTCGCCTATACGATCCGCATCCACAACCAGGGCCGCGTTGCCGCGCGCCTGGTCGCACGCCACTGGCGCATCACCGATGCCAATGGCCGCGTCGAGCATGTCGATGGCGATGGCGTGATCGGCGAACAGCCGCGACTGCGTCCGGGTGAAGACTTCCATTACACCTCGGGTGTCATGCTCGGCACCGAGCACGGCACGATGCAGGGCCATTACGACATGGTGGCCGACGACGGCACCGAATTCGCCGCGCCGGTCGCACCCTTCGTGCTGGCCATCCCGCGCACCCTGCACTGACACGGAGGCCGAACGATGAGTGTATGGGCGATCGGCGACCTGCAAGGCTGCTATGACGTAACCCAGCGCCTGCTGGAGAAGATCCGGTTCGATCCGGCGCAGGACACCCTGTGGTTCTGCGGCGACCTGGTCAACCGCGGTGGACAGTCACTGGAAACCCTGCGGCTGGTGCATTCGCTGCGCGAACACAGCGTGGTGGTGCTCGGCAACCACGACCTTTCCCTGCTGGCCGTCGGTGCGCGCACCGAGGAAGAGCAGCGCAAGGTCAACCCGGACCTGCTGCGCATCGTCCAGGCCGAAGACCGCGATGTGCTGCTGGACTGGCTGCGCCTGCAGAAGCTGGTGCACGTGGACCGCGAGCTTGGCTGGATGATGGTGCATGCCGGCCTGGCGCCGAAGTGGACCACGCAGATGGCCGAGAAGCATGCGGCCGAAGTGGAAGTGCAGCTGCACGGCGCCGGCTACCGCAAGCTGTTCCGCAACATGTACGGCGACAAGCCCAGCTGGGCGCCGAACCTGACCGGCTACGAGCGCTCGCGGGCGATCATCAACGTGCTCACGCGCATGCGCTACTGCACCTCGCGCGGCCGCATCGGCATCGAGGACAAGGGCACGCCGGGCACCCAGGAACAGGGGCTGTATCCCTGGTTCGAAGTGCCGGGCCGGGTCGAACGCGACCTGAAGGTGGTCTGCGGCCACTGGTCCGCGCTCGGCCTGACCATCACCCAGGGCATCCACGCGATCGACACCGGTGCCGTGTGGGGTGGCAAGCTCACCGCGATCCAGCTCGACACCGATGAGCTGCGCGTGGTGCAGGTACCGGGACGCGACGTACCGGCACCGGTCGCCAACGCGCGGCCGCCCGCGCGACCGGCACACGAGCGCACGGCAGGCAAGGACAACAGCCAGGGCAACGGCAACGCTGCAACGGCTGGCGCCCCGGGCAACCGTGGTCCGCGCCGGCGCCGCCGCCGTGGTGGTGGTGGCGGTGGTGGCAACAACAACGGAACGCCTCCTTCGGCATGACGCCCGGCAACCGCGCACCATGGACGGTGCTGCTGCTGACGCTGGCCCTGGCCAGCGGCTGCCAGCCCTCATCGTCGCCAGCGACTGCCGGCGCCGACGCTACCGCCGCCCCTGCATCAGCTCCTRCACCTTCGCCGCCGCTGGTCGCTGCCGCACGCGCACAGATCGGCGTCACCACCCGCTACGACCCTGCCTATCAGGTACTGGCCTACCCCGGTGGCGACGTGCCCGCTGATCGCGGCGTATGCACCGACGTGGTGGTCCGCGCCCTGCGTACGCAGGGGCTGGACCTGCAGGTCCGCGTGAACGAAGACATGCGCGCTGATTTCAGCGCCTATCCGGCCCTCTGGGGCCTGTCGCGACCGGATCGGAACATCGACCACCGGCGCGTGCCCAACCTGATGCGCTGGTTCGACCGCCACGGCTGGCAGCAACCGATCAGTGCCCTTCCCAGCGACTTCGCTGCCGGCGACATCGTGGCCTGGAAGCTCAACGGCAACGGCCTGCTGCACGTAGGCATCGTTTCCGACCGGCGCTTGGCCTACGGCACGCCGCTGGTACTGCACAACATCGCGCGCGGTACGCGGGAAGAGAACCTGCTGTTCCAGCACACCATCATCGGCCACTACCGGATGCCGTAGAACGATCCTGTAGAGCCGAGCACGGCCGGGCTCTACAGGACGCCGCGCTCAGCGGCGGACGTAATGCACGAAGCGGAACGCGTAGGCGTGACGCTCATCGGCCGCGTGCGGCTCACTGGCCACCTCCTGCCAGAAGCGCTCATCCACCTCCGGGAAATGGGTATCGGCCGGTACTTCGGCATCCACCCAGGTCAGGTACAGATCACTGGCCTGGTCCAGCAGCTGGCGGAAGATCTCGCCGCCACCAATGATGCACAGCTCGCTGGCGCCCTCGCCCTCTGCAATCGCTTTCGCCTCGTCCAGCGAGGCCACCGCGCGCATGCCCTCGAACGGCACCTGGCCGCTGCGGGTCAGCACCAGGTTCGTTCGGCCGGGCAGCACGCGGCCAATCGATTCGGCGGTCCTGCGCCCCATCAGGATCGGCTTGCCCAGGGTCAACGCCTTGAAGTGCCTGAAGTCGTCCGGCAGGTGCCAGGGCATGGCGTTGCCCTGGCCGATGCCACGATTGCGATCCAGTGCAACGATCATCGAAAGTTTCATGGTGCGGCCTCCTCAGCCGGCGTCGATCTGCAGGCGTGTACAGGCCTCGTTGGCGGCACTGGCCGCGCGCAGCGCCGCAGCCAGCGCCGGGTTCGACGTGGAATTCTCGTCCAGGCCTTCGAGGATCCTGTCCATCTGCGCGTCCTCGATCTCCTTCAGGCCCGGTCCCGACAGGATGTCCCTGGACAGCGTGGCAACGTCGGTGCTGCCGCTGCGCGCCAGGAATCCCTGCAGATCCTTGCTGGAATAGACCACCGCCAGGCGCTGCTCAAGCTCATGCTGATAGGCGGGTTCTTCGATGCCAGCCTTCAGGTGTTCGGCCATCGCCGCGTACATGCCGGTCACCGCTTCGCGCATCTGTGCCTGGCAGCCGGCCGGCATGTCGCTGGGCAGTGGCGCGCTGCCATCGAGCGTCCGGACGAAGCGCTGCAATTCCCCGCGCATGTGCTTGTGCACGATCTGCTCGTTGACCTGCCGGGCCAATGCGAGGGTGTCTGCAGGCGCCGCCTGCACCAGGCTCAGCGGCGCCAGGCCAGCCAACGCCAGCAGCGCCGCAACGCGTGGGCGCGCGCTCATACCGCCACCGGCGCCTTGATCGCCGGATGCGGATCGTAGCCATCAATGCGGATGTCATCGAACTGGAAGCCGAACAGATCGGTCACCTCCGGGTTCAACCACAGCGTCGGCAGCGCGCGCGGTTCACGCGACAGCTGCTCGCGGGCCTGCTCGAAGTGGTTCGAATACAGGTGCGCGTCGCCCAGCGTGTGCACGAAATCGCCGACGCCCAGGCCGGTGGCCTGGGCCACCATGTGGGTCAGCAGTGCGTAGCTGGCGATGTTGAACGGTACGCCGAGGAAGATGTCGCCACTGCGCTGGTACAGCTGGCAGCTGAGCTTGCCGTCGACCACGTAGAACTGGAACAGGTTGTGGCACGGCATCAACGCCATCTGCGAGAGCTCGCCCACGTTCCAGGCACTGACCACCAGCCGCCGCGAATCCGGATTACGCTTGATCTCGTCCACCAGCCACTGCATCTGGTCGATCTGGCCGCCGTCGGCCGTGGCCCAGCTGCGCCACTGCTTGCCGTACACCGGGCCGAGGTCGCCGTTCTCGTCGGCCCACTCGTCCCAGATGCGCACCTGGTTGTCCTTGAGGTAACCGATGTTGGTATCGCCCTTCAGGAACCACAGCAGCTCGTGGATGATCGAGCGCAGGTGCAGCTTCTTGGTGGTGACCAGCGGGAAGCCGTCGTTGAGGTTGAAGCGCATCTGCCAGCCGAACACGCTGCGGGTGCCGGTACCGGTGCGGTCGCTCTTCTCCGCGCCGTGTTCGAGCACGTGCGAGAGCAGGTCCAGGTAGGCCTTCATGCCCTGCCCTCCGCCGTCACCAGCGGCTGCGGCTGCAGCACCGGCGCGCGGCGCGACATCACCAGCAGCACCAGGCCGAAGGCGATCAGCGGCACGCACAGGATCTGGCCCTTGGTCAGCCAGCCGAAGGCCACGTAGACGCCGTTGTCGGGCATGCGCACGAACTCGACGGCGAAGCGGAAGATGCCATACAGCAGCGCGAACAGGCCGSCRATGASRTAGCGRTGGCGCGGCKTGGCCGACACCGTCCACAACACCGCGAACATCACCAGCCCTTCCAGCAGCGCTTCATACAGCTGCGACGGATGGCGCGCGAACTGGTTGAGCGCACCGCTGGCGAACTGCGACTGCAGGGTGGCGTGGTCGAGCTGGTTCAACGGTGCCGGCAGGCCGGAAGGGAACACCACGCCCCAGCTGCCGTCGGTGTACTTGCCCCACAGCTCGGCGCCGATGAAGTTGCCGATGCGGCCAAAGCCCAGGCCCAGCGGCACCAGCGGCGCCATGAAATCCATGGTGTCGAAGAAGTGCAGCGCATGCTTGCGCGACCACCACCAGCAGGCCGCGATCACGCCGAGCAGGCCACCGTGGAAGCTCATGCCGCCATCCCACACCTTGAACAGCAGCAACGGGTTGTGCAGGAAATCGCCCAGCGCGTAGAACAGCATGTAGCCGATGCGCCCGCCCAGCACTACGCCGAGCATGGCGTAGAACAGCAGGTCGGAGAAGCCGTTGGCATCGACGCCCGGCAGGCGCCCGTCCGCGATCCGCTTGCGCCCCAGCAGCCAGGCGGCGGTGAAGCCGAGCAGGTACATGATGCCGTACCAGTGCACCTTGATCGGTCCCAACGAGAGGGCGATGGGGTCGATGTCGTGGAAATAGATCATGAAGGGCGCCTTGCAGGGATGCCGATATTCTAGCGCCGCCCGGGAGCGGCCTCGTGGTGGCCGCCATCGCCCGATTGCCGGGCTTCAGCCCAGGATCTGCGGCGTGTCCGGCAAGCCGTCCTGATCGGACCGCGCCGAGGCCGGAAAGTGCCCTTCCACCAGGGAGGAAACCTCGTCGATGGCATCGCGCAGCGCCGCCACCGGCTGCGCGCCGCGCAGGCCTTCGCGCAGATGCGTGCAGACCCGCTGCCACTGCTCGGGCGCGACCCGCCCGTGCAGGCCACGGTCGGCCACGATCTCGATGGCGTGGTCGGCCAGCAGCAGGTAGATCAGCACGCCGTTGTTGTGCGCGGTATCCCAGGTGCGCAGGCGCGCGAAGGCATGCTCGGCCGCCTGCCGCGGGGTGACCTTGTGCCACAGCGCATGCAGTGGCAGATCGGCCTCCACGGCAAACATCACCTGGCCGCCATGGCGCTGCTCGCCCGCGGCGATCGCCTCGGTGATCGCCTGCAGCGTGGCCGGCGGGAACGCCCGCCGTACCGATGGCGAAAACAGATGCCTGCACAGACGTTGGATCATCACCAGCCTCCCGACGCGCCGCCGCCGCCGGAACGGCCACCACCGCCGCCCCAGCCGCCGCCGCCGCCAAACCCACCCCCGCCGCCGAAGCCGCCGCCGCCCCAGCTACCGCCGCCCCAACCGCCACCGCCGGCGAAACGCCCCGGATGGCCGGACAACATCGCCACCACCAGGCCCACCACGCCGGCCAGGCCACTGGCCAGCAAGGTGGAAGTGAACAGGAAGGCGGCTACCGCCGCTCCAGCGCCACCCAGCAGGCCGCGCAGCGGACGCGGTACCCGCGAGAACACGCCGCGCAGGATGCTGCCGGCGAACACGCCGATGAACAACGCCAGGATCCAGGTATCACCGCCCCCGTCCGGGGCGCGTCCCTGCTGGCTGCTGACCGGCGCAGGCAGGGCTTCGCCGTCGATGATCCTCACCAGCACCGCCGTGGCCTCGGTGATGCCGCCGGCATAGTCATTGGCGCGGAAGCGTGGCACCAGGTATTCCTGGATCACCCGGTTGGCGATCGCGTCGGGAATCGCGCCTTCCAGGCCATAGCCCGGTTCGATGCGCACCCGCCGGTCGTCCTTGGCCACCACCAGCAGCACGCCGTCATCCACGCCCTTGCGACCGATCTGCCACTGGTCGAACACCCGGGTGGTGTACTGGGCGATGTCTTCCGGCTGCGTGGTCGGCACCACCAGCACCTGCATCTGGCTGCCCTTGCGCTGCTGCAGGTCCAGCGCCTGCTGCACCAGCGCCTGCTTCTGCGCGGCATCCAGCGTGCCGGTGGTGTCGACCACCGGCGAATCCAGCGCCGGAATCGGCGCCAGCGTCTGCGCCTGCACGGTCACCGGCAGCCACAGCAGCAGGGCCAGCAGTGTGGCGGCCAGGCGCATCGGTCAGTGGCCCGGAGCCGGGGCCGGCTGCTGCTGCGGCGCGTTGCCGAAATCAACCGCCGGCGCGTTGGAGATCTGCGCTTCGTTTTCCACGGTGAAGTTCGGCTTGGGCTGGTAGCCGAAGATCTTGGCGGTGATCAGCTGCGGGAACGAGCGGATGTAGGTGTTGTAGTCCTGGACCTGCTGGATGTAGCGGCCACGGGCAACGGTGATGCGGTTCTCGGTGCCTTCCAGCTGCGCCTGCAGGTCGCGGAAGTTCTGGTCGGACTTCAGCACCGGGTAGTTCTCGGTAACCACCAGCAGGCGCGACAGCGCGCTGCCCAGTTCGCCCTGGGCCTGCTGGAACTGCTTGAGCGAGGCTTCATCGTCGGCGTTGACGTTGATCTGGCCAACGCGCGAACGGGCGTTGGTGACTTCGGTCAGCACCCGTTCTTCCTGGCTGGCGAAACCTTTCACGGTCTGCACCAGGTTGGGCACCAGGTCGGCGCGGCGCTTGTACTGGTTGAGCACTTCGGACCAGCTGGCCTTGACCGCTTCGTCCTTCTGCTGGATGGCGTTGTAGCCGCAGCCGGACAGCAGGGAGGCCAGCAGCAACAATGGGATGAGGCGGGTCAACAGGCGCATGGCCAAGGCTCCGGGTGGACTGAGCGCCGAGCATGCCATGGTCGGTGTTAACGGACGTGTGGAGAGTGCCGGCCATCGGGCGCCGCCCCCTCCGCGGTGGTTATGTCTGCTGGATAT
>NZ_JBFTOJ010000015.1:0-37485 GCF_056397905.1 Stenotrophomonas sp. 05L414_2 | reverse complement strand
GTTCCATACCGCCTTGGCATTGAACTGGCGGGTGGTCTGGTTCTGGTACGGCGCGGCCCACATGTCCTGGTCCTGGTGCACGCCGGACACGTAGGCCGAGAAGCCGTTGATGTCGCCGGTGTCCACCCGCAGGTAGCCGCGGCGCTGGTTGTCATCGCCGACGGTGATGCTGGCGCGGCCGCCGAATTCGGTGGACGGGTCCATCGAGAAGTACTGGATGGTGCCGCCAAGGTTGCTGGTCGAGGCCACGCCCAGCGAGCCGATACCCTGCGACAGCTCGGCGCCGGCCAGGTTCTCGGCGATCAGTGCACGGGCGATGCTCAGGCCGTTGTAGTTGCCGTAGCTGTTGTCGCCCAGCGGGATGCCGTCCAGCGTGTAACCCAGGCGGCTCTTGTCGAAGCCACGCAGGCTGATGGTCTGCGATTCCTCATTGGCACCGAATGCATCGTTGGACTGCACCGACACGCCGGGCAGGCGGTCGAGGATCTTCTGGCCGCTGGTACCCGGCGGCAGCACCTGCTTGTCGACGGTGGTGATGCGCTGCACCTGGCGGGTCTCGCCCTGGCCGATGACCGAGACGGTATCCAGCGTCTGCGCGCTCAGCGCGGTATCGGCGGTGGCGTCGGTGGCTTCAGCGGCATGGGCGCTGGCGGCGGAAAGCGCGATCGCCACGGCGATCGTCAGGTATCGGGTCTGCATGATGGTCCGTTGCATGGGGGATGGTCACCGGCCCGGGGGCGTGGTGCACGGCCACTATGCGAACGGAACATGAAACCTTGTTTACGGAAAACCAACGAACGGCGTCGTGGGGGAAGCCGCGCAGGGCGTGAATCTGCCGGGGGAGGGAAGCAGACCCACGCCCTGCGCGGAGAGGGCTAGCCCATGTACAGGCCACCGTTGACCGGATAGTCGGCACCGGTCACGTAGGAGGCTTCATCCGAAGCCAGCCAGGCACACAGGCCGGCCACTTCTTCCGGGCGACCCAGGCGCCGCACCGGTACCGACGCGGCCAGTCGATCCAGCACGTCCGGTGGGAAGCTGCTGATCGCCTGGCTGGCGATGTAGCCCGGCGACAGCGTGTTGACGGTGACCCCGCGCGAGGCGACTTCAGCGGCCAGCGCACGGCTGAAACCGTGCATCGCGGCTTTTGCCGTGGCGTAGTTCACCTGGCCGATCTGGCCCTTGTGGGCGCTGACCGAACCGATGTTGATGATGCGGCCCCAGCCACGCGTGGCCATGCCATCGACCACCTGCTTGGTCAGGTTGAACAGCGAATTGAGATTGGAGGCGATCACCGCATTCCAGTCCTCCACCGTCATCTGCCGGAACAGCAGGTCGCGGCTGCCGCCGGAGTTGTTGACCAGCACGTCCACCTCGCCGACCTCGGCACGCACTTTGGCGAAGGCCGCGGTGGTCGACGCCCAATCGGTGGCGTTGCCTTCGGAGGCGATGAAATCAAAGCCCTGTTCGCGCTGCTCGCGCAGCCAGTTGGCCTTGCGCGGCGAGTTGGGCGCGCAGCCGGCGACCACGGTATGGCCGGAATGGGCCAGGCTCTGGCAGATGGCAGTGCCGACACTGCCCATCCCGCTGGTGACGTAGGCGATGCGAAGAGTCATTGCAGAACGCTCCTTGGTAAGGAAATCAGGCCGTGAAGGGATAGAGCCCGAACAACAGGCCGCCGATCATCAGCAGCAGCGAAATGGCGATCGCCCACTTCAGGGTGAATTTCTGGTGGTCGGCGAATTCAACCTTGGCCAGCCCCACCAGCAGATAGGTGGAAGGCACCAGCGGGCTGAGCAGGTGCACCGGCTGCCCGGCCAGCGACGCGCGGGCCATTTCCACCGGGGTGATGCCGTAGTTGCCGGCCGCCTCGGACAGGATCGGCAGCACGCCGAAGTAGAACGCGTCGTTGGACATGAAGAAGGTGAACGGCATCGAGGCCACGGCGGTGATCACCGCCAGGTACGGGCCCCAGCTGTCTGGGATGATCGCCAGGAAGCTGTGCGACATCGCCTCGACCATGCCGGTGTTGTTGAGGATGCCGGTGAAGATGCCTGCGGCGAAGATCAGCGCCACCACCGACAGCACGCTGCCGGCATGGCTGACCACGCGGCGGCGCTGTTCGGCCAGGTTCGGGTAGTTGATCACCAGCGCGATGGCGAAGCCGATCATGAACAACACCGGCATCGGCAGCACACCGATGATGAGCGCGCTCATCAGCGCCAGGGTCAGCACCAGGTTCACCCACAGCAGCTTGGGGCGCTTGGTGTCTTCGGCGTCTTCCACGGTCGGCAGCGTGTTGCCGTCATCGGACACGCTGTTGTCCATCCAGCTGCCGCCCTTGGGCAGGGTCACCACGCCCAGGCGACGACGCTCCTTCAGGCCCAGGTACCAGGCCAGCAGCAGCACGCCAGCGCAGGCGATCACCATCGAGGGAATCAGTGGCACGAACACATCGGCAGGATCCACGTGCAGTGCGGTGGCCGCGCGCGCGGTCGGGCCGCCCCACGGGGTCAGGTTCATCACGCCACCAGCGAGAATGGTCACGCAGGTCATGTTCAGCGCGTTCATGCCCAGCCGCTGGTACAGCGGCAGCATCGCCGAGACGGTGATCATGTAGGTGGTCGAGCCATCGCCGTCGAGCGAGATCAGCATCGCCAGCACGGCGGTGCCAAGCACGATCTTCATCGGGTCGCCCTTGACGAAGCGCAGGATGATCCGCACCAGCGGATCGAACAGGCCTGCATCGATCATCACGCCGAAGTAGAGAATGGCGAACATCAACATCACGCCCGTCGGCGCGATCTTCTTGATGCCTTCCAGCATCATCTCGTCGATGCCGGCGGCGAAGCCACCGATCAGGGCGAAGATGATGGGAATGGTGATCAGGGCAACGAGCGGCGACAGTCGTTTGCTCATGATCAAGTACATGAACGTAATGACCATGCCAAAGCCGAGGATGCTCAGCATCATCTGCGGACTCCTAGAGGAAACAGGACGTGGGACGTGGAAGGGGCCCGAGCGTGCGTGCCCGGGGAAAACGCGTTAGAAGTCGAACTGCAGGCGCCCGGTGACCGCGCGCGTGCGATCCACCGTGGCGCCGGCGAGGYGGTCGCGGTTGCGGCTTTCGATCACGTTGAGCATGAAGCGCAGGTTGTCGCGCAGGTACCAGTTGCCGCCCAGCGTCCAGCCTTCGGTACTGCCACGGCGCAGGTCCGGCGCACCATCGAGGTGCTGCGCGCCCCACATCTGGTCGTAGCGCAGGGCCACTTCGAAGGCACCGGCCTTGTGGCGGATGTTCTTGACCCGGGCGAAGCGGCCGGTCTTGCGGTCGTAGGCGCGGCTTTCGCCGGTAACGAACCAGCTGAGCATGCCGTAGGCGGCCATCACGTCACCGCGCTGGGCGCCATCATCGAAGGTGGCGCCGCTGAACTCGCCCTGCCATGACAGCGGGCCGCGCACCTGCGCATATTCCAGCGACCACTTGTTGACGTCGGTATCGCGGCCAGCGGAGAAGTCGACCAGGGTCAGGCGGCTTTCGTCGGACAGATGGCCGGCCGGACGCGGACGGATCTTCAGGCCCGGGGTGCCGTTGCCGCCCGGGTTGTCATAGGCCTCGCGGGCCAGCGACAGGCCCAGGTGCAGCACGTCGCCCTCGCTGGGTGACGGCGCCCAGGTAACGCGTCCACCCGCAGCGCGGCCCTTGACCTGCCAGGCATCGATGCTCTCCAGGCTGTACACGCTGGCCGCCCAGGTGAAATCGCCCGGGTTGGCCTGCCACGAGGCGCCCAGCCGGTACAGCGGCGCCAGCGTGGTGCCGGCGTTGCCGCGCTCCAAGAAGCTGCCGTAGTTGGAACCGGTGCGGTCGTCCAGCGAGAAATACTGCTTGAACTGGCCCACGGTGAGGCGACCGGCATCGCCGAAGCTGCGGCTCAGGTAGACGTCCTTGGCCTCGACACGGTCGCCGGAGAAATCGGCTTCCAGCTTGTAGTCGACCACGAAGAACTTGCCGGACACGTCAACCCAGGCGCGGCGGATCTCGGTGTCGTCCTTGTTCGGCGTACCCCGGTTGTCGTTGTCGAAGGTGGCGAAGTCCAGGTGCAGGCGGCCGCCCACCGTGGCGGTCACTGGACGCTCGTCTTCGGCGAAGGCCGGCGCGGCCAGCGCAGCCAGGGCCATCATGGCGGCAGGACGCCGCCAGGCAATGCTCAATTCCACAAACCCTCCCAGGTGCGCGCCAGGCGCGCGGCAATCGTGGGCACCGGACGGTGCGCGGCCGCAGTCTGTGTCGCGCAAGCTGTCATCGTCCTGTCAGCGGTTTGTGCGGTGCAGCGTAAATGGTCTCCGCTGCGCTCCCCGGGCATGGCCCGGCGCTACCCGGCGACGATGCACCCAGGGGCGCCGATCCATGACCGGAGGAACAGGTCAGCATCGGTAGCGCCCGGCCATGCCCGGCGAGCGCAGCGGCGCCATGCGGTAGCATTCGTTTCCCCTCCCACTGTTGTGCCCATGCGCCTGCTGCTGGTCGAAGACAACCCGGACCTGGCCGATGCGATCATCCGTCGCATGCGCCGCAGTGGTCACGCGGTGGACTGGCAGGCCGACGGCCTGGCCGCCGCCAGCGTGCTGCGTTACCAGAGTTTCGATCTGGTGGTGCTGGATATCGGCCTGCCAAAACTGGATGGGCTGCGGGTGCTGGCCGGCATGCGCGAGCGTGGTGACAGCACACCGGTGCTGATGCTGACCGCACGCGATGGCATCGAAGATCGCGTGCAGGCACTCGATGTCGGTGCTGATGACTACCTCGGCAAGCCATTCGACTTCCGTGAATTCGAAGCGCGCTGCCGCGTGCTGCTGCGACGTGCACGCGGGCAAGCCAGCGAAGTGGTGCAGATCGGCGGCTTCCAGTTCGACAACGCTGCGCACCGGGTGACCCTGGATGGCGAGCCGATCGAGCTGCCCAACCGCGAGTATCGGTTGCTGGAGATCCTGGTCGGGCGCTTGGGCCAGGTGGTGGGCAAGGATGAGATCGGCAATGGCCTGTTCGGCTTCGATGACGAAGCCGGGCCGAATGCCATCGAGCTGTACATCGGTCGCCTGCGCAGAAAGCTGGCGGGCGCGCCGCTGCGCATCACCACGGTGCGTGGTGTCGGCTATCTGCTTGAAGCCAGCGACGGCCCGGCCGATGCCGATGGCTGACGCGCGCAGCGCAAGTGCCGCCCCCGGGTCGCTGCGGCGCACCCTGCTGCTGTACCTGGGCGCGTTGCTGGCGGTGTTCGCGGTGGCGTTGCTGTTCGCTGCACGCGACTACGGCCAGCGCGCCGCCAACCGCTCCTACGACCATCTGCTGGTGTCGTCGGCCCTGTCGATCGCCGATTCGGTGGCATTGGTCGATGGCCAGTGGCAGGTGGACCTTCCGTATGCCGCGCTGGACCTTCTGGCGATGGCGCCGGAAGACCGCGTGTTCTACCGGATCGCCGACAGCCGCGGCAACCTGATCACCGGCTACGGTGACCTGCCTGCGTCGCCGCGGCGGCCGGGCACGCAACCGCAGTTGTTCGATGCGCCCTACAGCGGCGAGATCGTGCGTTTCGTGGTGGTCGGCCGCAGCTTTGCCGCGGCCTCCGCGCAGGGCGAGGTGCAGGTGCAGGTGGGGCAGACCCGGCGTGCACGCGAAGCGGTGGCGCAGGAACTGGTCACCCGCGCGCTGTTGGCCATCGGCGTGCTGTCGGGATTGCTGCTGGCACTGGTGGCGTTCGGCGTGCACCGCGCGTTCCGGCCGCTGGTGCGGGTCGAGCGCGAACTGTCACGCCGTGAGCCGTCCGACCTGAAACCGCTCGATGCGCGCGTGCCACGCGAGATGGACCAGATGGTGGCCGCGCTGAACCGCTTCATGGAGCGCCTGTCCAGCAGCAATGAAACCCTGCGCGCGTTCATGGCCGAGGCCGCGCACCAGATGCGCACGCCGTTGGCCGCGCTGCGTGCGCAGGCACAGCTGGCGCTGGACGACGACGATCCGGAAGACATGCGGCGCAGCCTGCAGGCGATCGAGCGCAACGCCACCCACATGAGCCGGCTGCTCAACCAGCTGCTCAGCGATGCCAGCGTGATCCATCGGTCACATCTGCAGCGCTTCGCCACCGTGGACCTGGCCGAGACCGTGCACCAGGCCCTGCATGAAGCGCTGCCGCAGGCAGGGCCCGCCCCGCGCGTGCAGCTGGCGATGACGGCCGAGCCGGTGCAGGTGCATGGCGACGCGCTGCTGCTGCGCGAAGCCATCAAGAATCTGGTCGACAACGCGCTGAAGTACGGCGGTGATGGCCCCTTGCAGATCGCGCTGACCGCTGAAGGCGGACAGGCCGTGCTCACCATCGCCGACCACGGCACCGGCATCGCCGCCGCCGATGCCGAACGCGTGTTCGAGCGTTTCGCGCGCGGCGAGGGCGCACCCTCCGGCGGTGCAGGCCTTGGCCTGGCCATCGTCAAGCGGGTGGTCGACAGCCATGGCGGGCAGATCGATCTCAGCAATCGACCGCAGGGTGGCCTGGTCGCCACCATCCGCCTGCCCCGGAGCAGCACATGATCCGCCTGTTCGTCGTTGTTGTTGCCCTGTTGCTGGCGATGCCAGCACTCGCCGCGCCGGGCGATGTACGCCGCTTCCCCGCCCAAGGCGCCGCCACCGCGCAGCTGCGCATCCACGGCACTACCGATATCGAGGTCTTCGCCGAGGTCATCGCCGATTACCAGCGGCTGCATCCGGGCAGCGAGGTGGTGTACGAAGACATCATCACCCAGGACCTGTACGCGCGTTACCTGCGCGACCGCAGCGGGCCTGCGTCGCCGGACCTGCTGATTTCCAGCGGCATGGACCTGCAGACCAAGCTGGTCAACGACGGCCACGCGTTGCCACACCGCTCGCTGCAGACCCAGGCGCTGCCAGCGTGGGCGCAATGGCGTGGCGAGGCATTCGGCATCAGCTACGAACCGGTGGTGATGGTCTACAACACCCGCGGGCTGCCGGCCGCGAAGGCGCCGCACACGCGTCGACAGCTCCTGGACCTGCTGCGCGCGGAAGGGGCGCCGTTGCGCGGCAAGGTCGGTACCTACGATATCGAACGCAGCAGCGTGGGCTACCTGCTGGCGACCCAGGACGCCCAGCGCGGCAGCATCGCCGGGGCCCTGCTTGGTGCGCTGGGGGACAACGCGGTGGTGCGCGAGGAGCGCACCGGCGTGCTGCTGGACCACGTGGCCAGCGGCCAGTTGTCGCTGGTCTACAACGTGCTGGGCTCGTATGCGCAGGCGCGTATCGATGCGGGCGCACCGCTGGCCATCGTCGAGCCGGAAGACTACACGCTGGTGGTACTGCGTACGGCGGTGATTCCGCGTACCGGCGCGCACCCGCAGGAAGCGCGGCGCTTCCTCGACTACCTGCTGTCGCCACGTGGCCAGCAGGTGCTCGCGCGGGAAGCGCGGCTGATGCCGATCGTGCGCAGCGATGCAGGCGGCGGGGATGCCCCTGGCCGCAGCCGTCGCCCGATCCAGCTCGGCCCCGGCCTGCTGGTCTACCTGGATGCGCTCAAGCGCCGCCAGTTCCTGGATGCATGGCGCAGCAGCGTGGAGCCGGCGGGGCGGTAGCGCCCGTACTGGTGCTCCGGTAGCGCCGGGCCATGCCCGGCGGAGGCAGTTCGCTGCCCGTACAATGGCCGCATGAGCGAATACACCATCCTGATCGCCGATGACCATCCGCTGCTGCGTTCGGCGGTGGTGCAGTCGTTGCGGCAGAGTCTGCCGCTGGCGCAGGTACGCGAGGTGGCCAGCGCCGAAGCACTGGCCACCTCGCTGGACGCACAGCCCGATGTGGATCTGGTGCTGCTGGACCTGACCATGCCGGGCGCACATGGATTCTCCGCGCTGCTGCACGTGCGCGGTTCGCACCCGGACATTCCGGTGGTGATCCTGTCCTCCAACGACCACCCGCGGGTGATCCGCCGCGCGCAGCAGTTCGGCGCGGCCGGCTTCATTCCCAAGTCCGCGCCTGCCGAAACCATCGGTGAAGCGGTGGCAGCGGTGCTCGATGGTGGCCTGTGGTTCCCGGCGATGGCCGCTGAGCGTTCCGAGGCCGACGCGTTGCTGGCCAGCCGCCTGGCGCAGCTGACGCCGCAGCAGTTCCGGGTGCTGCTGTGCCTGGCCGACGGGCTGCTCAACAAGCAGATCGCCTATGAACTGGGCTTGGCCGAAAACACGGTGAAGGTGCACGTGACCGCCATCCTGAAGAAGCTCGAATGCCACAGCCGCACGCAGGCGGCAGTGCTGGTGAAGGCGCTGGAGCCGGAAGGCGATGCGCGCGTTGGATTGGATGGCTGACAGAGACGGGACGTTGGCGCATGTACTGCGTCGTTGTGGATGCTGTTCCGCTTTCCTGATCAGTTCCCGCTGATCGAATTCAGTTCGGGATCGGTAGAGAACATGAATCTGTTCTCGTATCCCGCGCCGAGCTTCTCAGATACTTCGGCGTAGCTGTATGTGGGAGATGATCGGTCTGACGCCAGTCTGTGGCCCCATGCTTCGTGATCGGCACTGCTTTGGGCGCGAGCGATACCAATGCATATGCTCAGGCCGCACGCGAGGCGATCAAGAACCCCGTCCTGACCCATTGCGCGCTCGAGAGATGATCGATAGTGCCTGGTCAGGTCCTGGGCATCAGGGCTGGACGCTGCGTCGATGGTCATACGGTCGATTGCATCAGAGCTGCTGCGGCTGGATCGCAAAAGGGTTTCAGCTGTCTGGTTCGAGATGCCCCCGTTTGCCATGAATCCGGATTCGACTTGAAGGTACTCGAATGTGCGTTCTCTACGATTGCTGGCCGAAGCTGAAACAGCTTCATTCGAAGACGTTCGGCCGGACCGGCCCGCTGGTTCGGGTAGGTCCGGATGAAAGTAATTGATGCCGCCTTCTTCTGTGGATCTCTGTTGATTGCGGTCTGCTGTTTGTGATTTGCCATCGACGCATCCGCTGCAGTACAGGCCGAGAAGCATTGCCGCGATCAGGCCGAAGTGTCTTGTAGATGCAGGGGGCACGGGACGAGGGAGCACGGTTGTTGCCTCTGGTCTGGCTGGCCGGTTGGCCCGGGCACGCAATTGTCTGATCTTCAGCAACGTTGGTAAGTAGGGCGATTGCTCGTTTGTTGTTCGGACTATGCCCATGCTTCGTCACGAGTACGTCGCTTCCCTTCCTCCTCTCAAAGAGCGGATGGCAAGCGAAGGATGTCTGGCCATCAAGTGGCGGAGCACCCGCTCACGTCAGAGCGTGAACGCTCTGACGCGGGCCGATGGTCCTCGCTCAGGTGCGACTGACTTACCCGCGATGCCGCAACAGCAGCTGCGTCATCAACGCCCGCAGCGCCGGCGGCCGCACGGGCTTGAGCAGGAAGCCCCAACCGTTCTCGGCAGCATGCACTTTCAGCGCATCATCGCGCTCAGCGGTCACCAGGATCACCGGTGGCCGCGCCTTCCACAGCGTGCACAGCGCTTCATACAGGTCCGGTCCGTGCCATTGCCCCATGCGTACGTCCAGCAGCAACAGCTGCGGCACGTTCAGCGCACTGGCGATTTCCAGTGCCCCCTGGGGGCCATCGGCAAGTTCCACATGGCAGCCCCAGCGTTCCAGCAGGGCACGGGTCGCCGCACAGACATGCGGGTCATCATCGATGCTCCAGACCCGACATTGCCGCAGCGGGCTGTCATCGGACGGCTCGGTCGCGACGACCGGCGCCGCCGGCGGCGCAATCACCTCGTCGGCGCGCCCGAGTGCCACGCTCACCGCGAATACGCTGCCCTTGCCCAGCGCGGAACGCAGGCTGATGCGGTGTCCGAGCAGTCGACCGATGCGTTCAACGATGGCCAGGCCCAGGCCGGCGCCCCGTTCCTGCTCCACGCCGTCGTTGAGGCGACGGAATTCTTCGAAGATCTCGCCCTGCAGGCTTTCCGGAATACCTGGTCCCTGGTCATGCACCTCGATGCGCAGCTGGTCGCCTGCACGCCGGCAGCCGATCAGCACGCGGCCACGTGGCGTATAGCGCAGCGCATTGGACAGGAAGTTCTGCAGGATGCGCCGCAGCAGTGCTTCGTCGCTGACGATCACCGCACGAGTGTCCACCCAGTCCAGCTGCAGGCCGCGGCTCTGTGCGGCGATGCCGAACTCGCGCGCCAGGGTTTCCAGCAAGGGAGACAGCGCGAATGCGCGCACCCGTACCTGCAACGACCCCGACTCCAGCCGTGAAATATCCAGCAGGCTGTTGAGGATCGCGTCCTGCGCGGCCAGTGCGGCGTCGATATGGTCGCTGGTCTGTTGCTGTTCGGGGTCGGTGAGCTTGCCGCGCAGCACCGACACGAACATGCGCGCGGCATTCAGCGGCTGCAGCAGGTCGTGCACGGCCGAGGCGACGAAGCGGGTCTTGTAACGGTTGGCCTGCTCGGCTTCGCGGCGGGCTTCGTCCAGATCCTGGGTGCGTTCGGCCACGCGGTGTTCCAGCGCATCGGCCAGCGAACGCAGCTCGCGTGCAGCGTTCTTGTAACTGGTGATGTCGGCATAGCTGGTGACGAAGCCACCGTCGGGCAGCGGGTTGCCGCGGATCTCCAGCACCGTGCCGTCGTCCTTCTCGCTCTCGCGCATGTGTGGGCGGCCACTGCGCAGGTGGGTCAGGCGGCGTTCGATGGCCTCGTCGATCGGGCCGGGCCCCAACAGGCCGCGACGTGCGTTGAAGCGGAACAGTTCCTCGATCGGGCGGCCCACCCGCACCAGTCCCGCCGGGAAGCGGAACAATTCCAGATAGCGCGAATTCCACGCGACCAGACGCTGTTCCTTGTCGATCACCACCACGCCCTGCGGCAGATGTTCGAGGCTGCGGCTCAAGCCAACGTCTGCATCGGTCGCGGCTTCCAGCAGGCCGTCCTGGGCGGTCCGCAGTTCCTGTGCATGCTGCTTGAGCAGGGTTTCCAGTTCACGCCGGCTGCGCTGGCGGTGCTTGGACAGGCGACGCCGTTGCTGCACGAACAGCACCAGGAAACCCAGCGCCAGCCAAGCGGCGGCGCCGGCCACTGCCGCGCCGCGGCCGGCGCTGGTGGCCGCGCTGGCGTCGTGCAGCAGGTGCAGGCTCCAGTCTTCGTCGGGCAGCGCCAGGGTCTGCCACAGCATCGCCTGCGGCAGTGCCGGGTCGAGCAGGCGCACCATGCGGCCGCCATCGGCCAGCACATCTTCGGTGCGCACGCGCAGCGGCTGCAGCGAGCGGTCGGCATACTGCCGCGCCGCGCGCATCTCGCGGCGTTCCTCCGTGCCGAGCGGACGCAGAAGGCGGTAGCGCCAGGCATCGCGGTTGGCCAGGAACACCACGTCGTGGTTGTCGCTGGTCAGCACCACGTCCGGGCTGTTCAACCATTCCTGTTCCAGTGCCGACAGCTCGATCTTGATCACGATCACGCCGATGCGCTGGCTGTCGGCATCGAGGATGGCCTCGGACATGAAGTAGCCGGGCACGCCGGTGGTCATGCCGATGCCGTAGAAGCGACCACGACCATGGGCCAGCGCCTGCTGGTAGTACGGACGGTAGCTGTAATCCTCGCCGACGTTGCTGGTCGGCTGGTCCCAGTTGCTGGCGGCCACGGCCACGCCATCGCGGCCGACCAGGGTCAGTGTCGAGGTGCGGGTAACCTGGTTGGCGCGCTGCAGTTTGAGGTTCAGGCGCTGCCGCTCGGCGGGCTGGGGCGGCACCTGCAGTGCATGCAGCAGGTCCGGGTCCAGCGCCATCACCTGCGGCAGGGTGCCGAACCGGTCGATGCGCTGTTGCAGGCCCTGGCCATACAGCTGCAGCTGCCGCTGCACCTGCGCGCTTTCGGTGCCCAGCGCGCGACGCCAGGCGTAGTGGCCTGCGGCGGCCGCGCACAGCACGGTGCCGGCCACCATCACCAGAATAGTCAGCAACTGCAGGCGGTGTCGGCTGAGCCAGTACATGGCGGCAGTCTACGCAGGGCCGGCGGGCGTGGCATGCACGCCCGCCGGGATCTGACGCGTGGAAGGGATCAGAAGTGCATCTGCGCGCGAAGTTCGAAGATCTCCGGGGTGCTGCGCACACCGCGACGGCTGGCGTCGACCTTCACGTAGTTGGCCTGGAACTTGAAGTGGCTGGTCAGGTACCAGTTCGCGCCCAGGGTCAGGTCGTGCTGGCGGCCACCGAGGATGCTGCCGTCGTCCAGGTCCAGGCGGCTGTAGCGGRCCACCAGTTCCACCGCACCGTAGTCGTGCGCCGGCTTGATGTTGGCAACGGCGCCGGCGTTGTACGGGCGTGATTCGCCGGTCAGCACCCAGCTGGCCATCGCGTACTGACCGTGGCCGGTGTAGTCGGGCTTGCCATCATTGCGGGTGACGGTGGCCTGCAGCGCTTCGGCCTGCAGCGAGAACGGACCGCGGATCCAGATGCCTTCCAGGCCGGTGCGGCGGATCTGGTCGGCGGTGACCAGCGCCCCCGAATCGACCAGGCGGATGTCGGTCAGGCCGGCTTCCGGACGGGCCCGCAGGCGCGCGCTGGCTTCGTGGTGCACGTCGCGGCCATCGTGGTAACCGCGCGGATTTTCCTGCGAATAGGCCAGGCCGAGGTGGATCACATCGCCCGGTGCCTTCACCGGCGTCCACACCGCACGCACCGCCTGGGTGGTGCCGGGGTTGTCGCCCTGCAGGTCCTTGCCGCCATAGGCGCCGGCCTGCAGCAGGTACTGCGGACGCTCCAGCACCCATTCCACGCCGGTGCGGCGGCCTGCGTAGAACGCCTGCACGGGCAGCGCGGTTTCCAGGAAGCTGCCGGCGCGCGAGGAGGTGTTGGCATCCAGGCCGACCGGGGTCTTCATGTAGCCGAAGCGGAAGCGGCCGACATCGCGGCCGAAGAACGCCTTGCTCTCGAAGCGCACGAACACGTCCAGCCAGGTATCGGCCTGGAAGTCGTAGTAGACCATCGCGTCGTACACACCCTTCTTTTTCAGGGTCGCGCCGAACTCCTTGCGACGCACCGCATCGTCATCCTCGATGCCGCTGGCGGACGAGAAGTCGTTGTAGTCGTAGGCGATGTTGGCGGTAGCGGCCAGCTCGGTGCCGTCGCCGAAGGCGTACTTGGTCGGCCAGTTGTCGAAATCCGCAGCGGATGCGAAGGCGGGGAGGGCGGCCAGGGAAAGGGCCAGCAAGGTGGGAATCGGGCGCATGGGTGGTGCGGCTCTCTCGGATTGCGTGTGGACAGGACAACAACGGCCGCGATGGCCGGAACTTTCGCAATGACGCGCCCGGCCGTTCAGGTCGGGCCACCGGCGTCCCCGCGATCAGGGGTGCGGCGCCAGTGTAGGCAGCGCAGCCACCTGAACCGGGGGGCTAGTACCAATAGGTTATCTGCGCTGGCGTGCCCGGCGCGTACAAAGGCGTCCATTGGTCGCACCCCTGCGCCTGCAGTCACGGGGCGTGCGGTCAGTTTCCACGGTAACGGTTCCCGTGCATTTCCGGGGCCGTACGTGCCTGAAAACGCCCCTTCCGGAGTCCGCCATGCACATCCCGACCGCTGCGCCGGTGCCCAGCAAGCCGTTGCCGCTCTACCGCCAACTGTATTTCCAGGTGATCGTGGCGATCGTCCTGGGTGCTGTCCTCGGCCACTACGAGCCGCTGATCGGCGAGAAGATGAAGCCGCTCGGCGATGCCTTCATCAACCTGGTGAAGATGATCATCGCCCCGGTGATCTTCCTGACCATCGTCACCGGCATCGCCGGCATGACCCACCTGCGCACGGTGGGCCGGGTGTTCGCCAAGGCGATGGCGTATTTCCTGTTCTTCTCCACGCTGGCGCTGATCGTCGGCATGATCGTGGCGCACGTGGTGCAGCCCGGCGCCGGCATGAACATCAACCCGGCCGAGCTGGACCAGACCGCGGTGCACAGCTATGTCGAGAAGTCGCACGACCTGACCCTGGTCGGCTTCCTGATGGACATCATCCCGAAGACGCTGATCAGCGCCTTCGTTGACGGCAACATCCTGCAGGTGCTGTTCGTGGCGGTGCTGTTCGGCATCGCGCTGGCCTCGGTGGGCGAGAAGGGCAAGCCGATCCAGAACTTCCTGGAAGCGCTGGTCGCGCCGGTGTTCAAGCTGGTGCACATCCTGATGAAGGCCGCGCCGATCGGTGCCTTCGGTGCCATCGCCTTCACCATCGGCAAGTACGGCGTCGGCTCGCTGGTCAACCTGGCCTGGCTGGTCGGCTCGTTCTACCTCACCGCGTTCCTGTTCGTTGCCGTGATCCTGGGCGTGGTCTGCCGCCTGTGTGGCTTCTCGGTGTTCAAGCTGGCCCGTTACCTGAAGGCCGAGCTGCTGCTGGTGCTGGGCACCTCGTCGTCGGAGTCGGCGCTGCCGTCGCTGATGGAGAAGATGGAACGTGCCGGCTGCAGCAAGTCGGTGGTCGGCCTGGTGGTCCCCACCGGTTACTCGTTCAACCTGGACGGCACCAACATCTACATGACCCTGGCCGCGCTGTTCATCGCCCAGGCCACCAACACCGAGCTGACCCTGGGCCACCAGATCGCGCTGCTGCTGGTGGCGATGCTCAGCTCCAAGGGCGCTGCCGGCGTCACCGGTGCCGGCTTCATCACCCTGGCCGCCACCCTGGCGGTGGTGCCGGAAGTGCCGGTGGCCGGCATGGCGCTGATCCTGGGCGTGGACCGCTTCATGAGCGAGTGCCGCTCGCTGACCAACTTCATCGGCAACGCGGTGGCCACGGTGGTGGTCTCGCGCTGGGAAGGTGCGCTGGACCGCGACCGCCTGAAGCTGGCGCTGGATGGTCGCGAAAGCGAACTGCCGCCGCCGGTCGATGCCGTGCCGCTGGCGATGACCGAGGCGCTGCCCGCCAAGGGCTGATCCGGGTGTGTGGTACTGCGGGGCCGGTCACGACAGTGGCACGGCCCCGCAGCGTTTCAAGGCGTCCCACGGCTGTCATCGCCAGCGCCGAAGCTGTGCTCTGGTAACGTCGCATACGCCATGGAATTGTGCGGTCGCAGCATCACTGCGACAGCATAGCGACAGGTCCGACCGCTCCAACGGGGGTATGATCCCCTGTCCCTTCTGCCCATTCATGTAACCCACATCGATGTCCAACGAAGATTTCAAACAGGCCGCCCTCGATTACCACCGGATGTCTCCGCCCGGCAAGATCAAGGTTTCCGCTACCAAGCCCATGCTGACCCAGCGCGACCTGTCGCTGGCGTATTCGCCGGGCGTGGCGTACGCCTGTGAAGCGATCAAGGCCGATCCGCAGCAGGCCAGCGAGCTGACCGCCCGCGGCAACCTGGTGGCGGTGATCTCCAACGGCACCGCGGTGCTGGGCCTGGGCAACATCGGCGCGCTGGCCGGCAAGCCGGTGATGGAAGGCAAGGGCGTGCTGTTCCAGAAGTTCGCCGGCATCGATGTGTTCGACATCGAAGTGGACGAGAACGACCCGGACAAGCTGGTCGACATCATCGCCTCGCTGGAGCCGACCTTCGGCGGCATCAACCTGGAAGACATCAAGGCACCGGAGTGCTTCATCGTCGAGCGCAAGCTGCGCGAGCGCATGAAGATCCCGGTGTTCCATGACGACCAGCACGGCACGGCGATCATCGTCGGTGCTGCGGTGCTCAACGCCATGGCGATCACCGGCAAGAAGATCGAAGAAGTGAAGCTGGCGACCACGGGCATGGGCGCGGCCGGCATTTCCTGCGTGAACATGCTGGTGCAGCTGGGCCTGAAGCCGGAGAACATCCTGGCCTTCGACCGCGAAGGCGTGATCCACACCGGCCGTACCGACCTGGACCCGGAAAAGCTGCGCTATGCGCGCGACACCGACAAGCGCACGCTGGCCGAGATCGTCGATGGCGCGGACATCTTCCTGGGCCTGTCGGCGCCGGGCATCCTGACCGCCGAGATGGTCAAGACGATGGCGCCGGACCCGGTGATCTTCGCCCTGGCCAACCCGACCCCGGAAATCATGCCGGAACTGGTGCGCGCCGCGCGTCCGGACGCGATCATCGGTACCGGCCGTTCGGACTACCCGAACCAGGTCAACAACGTGCTGTGCTTCCCGTACCTGTTCCGCGGTGCGCTGGACGTCGGTGCGACCGCGATCAACGAGGAAATGAAGATCGCCTGCGTGCGCGCGATCGCCGCGCTGGCCCGCCGCGCCGCCACCGACATGGGCTCTGCCTATGGCGGTGAGACCCCCAGCTTCGGCCGCGAATACCTGATCCCGCGTCCGTTCGACCGTCGCCTGCTGGTGGAGCTGTCGGCCGCCGTGGCCCAGGCCGCGATGGATTCGGGCGTGGCCGCCCGTCCGATCGCCGACATGGAAGCCTACCGGCAGAAGCTGTCGCAGTTCGTCTACCGCACCAGCCTGATGATGAAGCCGGTCTACGACCGCGCGCGCAGCGACAAGCAGCGCGTGGTGTATGCCGAGGGCGAAGAAGAAGTGGTGCTGCAGGCGGTGCAGAACGTGGTCGACGATGGCCTGGCACATCCGATCCTGATCGGTCGCCCGGAAGTGATCGAATCGCGCATCGAACGCCTCGGCCTGCGCCTGAAGATCGGCGAGAACATTGAAGTCACCAACATCAATGACGACCCGCGCTTCAACGAATACTGGCAGTACTACCACGGCCTGACCGGCCGTCGTGGCGTCACCGTGGCCGCCGCCAAGAACCTGATGCGTTCGCGGCCGACCCTGATCGCTGCGGTGATGGTGGCCCGTGGCGAAGCCGATGCGATGCTGACCGGCATCGTCGGCCGCTTCCACAAGAAGCTGGGTTACGTGCGCAGCGTGCTGCCGCTGGAATCGAAGGTCACCTCGACCTCGGCGATGACCGGCGTGATCAACCAGCAGGGCGTGTTCTTCTTCGTCGATACGCACGTGCAGGAAGACCCGACCGCAGAGCAGCTGTGCGAAGCGACCCTGCAGGCCGCTTACCGCATGAAGTTGTTCGGCGTCGAACCGAAGGTGGCGCTGCTGTCGCACTCCAACTTCGGCAGCCACGATTCGAAGGATGCGCTGAAGATGCGCCAGGTGCGCGAGCTGCTGCTCAAGCGCAACCCGCGTCTGAACGTGGACGGCGAAATGCAGGGCGACACCGCATGGGATGAAGCCCTGCGCCAGAAGCTGCTGCCGGGCTCGACCCTGCAGGGCCGTGCCAACCTGTTCGTGCTGCCGAACCTGGAAGCGGCCAACATCGCCTACAACCTGGTGCGCGTGTTCACCGATGGCGTGGCGATCGGTCCGATCCTGATGGGCGTCAACAAGCCGGTGCACATCCTGACCACCAGCGCGACCTCGCGCCGGATCCTGAACATGACCGCGATCGCCGCGGTCGATGCGCAGATCCGCAAGCAGATCGAAGCGGAAAAGAAGGCATAAGCCTTCGTTCCGCTGCGATCTGCAGAAACGCGCCCCACGGGCGCGTTTCTGTTTCCGCCCAGCGGAAACCGGATCGGGTAGCGCCGGGCCATGCCCAGCGAGCGCGCAGCGCGGCGCTTCCCGTGTTCCGCCGGGCATGGCCCGGCGCTACCGGAGAAGCAACGCGGAAACGGTAGTGCCGGCCGCTGCCCGGCAACCGCGCAGCGCGGCGCTTCCCGTGTTCCGCCGGGCATGTTCCGCCGGGCATGGCCCGGCGCTACCGGAGAACTGCAGCCGCCCGGTAATCGCCCTGCAACCTTGCTGCGGCCCAATACGCCCACGCGGCCTGGCCGTGGGAAGGGACCGGACCGGCCTTCCCACCCTGGGCCCGACCAACTTTCCATGGGCGGAGCAATGTCATGCGCAGTCGAGTGAGCAAGCGGTATTTCCAGCAGCTGTTCGCGCTGTACGCCGGTTTCGTGCAGTCGCGTTGAAGGCCGGGGCATCGCCCCGGCAACATCGAACTTACCGCCGCTTCGCGCGTCGCGCGGGCGGCGGCGCAGGGGCCGGGGAGCGCGGCTTGGCATACTCCGCCCACAGCGCCGGCAGGGGCTTGCCGGTGTGCTTCTGCCACAGCGCCGGTGCATAGCGCCCGTCGCGCAGATCCTTGTCCAGTGCCAGCACCAGTCCCGGGTGCGCCGCTTCGGCCCACTTCAGGAAGGCACCGGTCACCCGGTAGCCGCTTTCCACCGTCTGGCCCTGGCTCAGCTTGTCCGGCAACGCCCAGCCGGCAGCGGCGTTGTTCATGCCGTAGCGATCGCGGGCGTAGTCGGCGATGCCCTCCACCAGCCAGCCCGGCACGCGCTTGTCGCCGTAGCTGGGGTAGCCCTGCACGATGTGCATCGCTTCGTGGGTGACCAGATCGATGTCATCCGGGTGCTGGACCAGCCAGCCCGGATTGATGGTGATGGTGCTGGCCTTGTCCTTGTCGCCGACGAAGGCGACGCCGTTGTACGCCGGATCGATCACGATGCGCACTTCGTTCGGCGCGGCCGGGCGGAAGTCCGCACGCTCGCGCAGGTAAGCAAAGTAGAACGTATCGATGATGCGCTTGCGCACCGGCGCGGCCAGCGCGCCGGTGGCATCCTGGTAGTACAGGGTCACCCCGTCACGGCTGACCTGGCCATCGAAGGCCTGGGTCTGCGGTTGTGCGTGGCTGAGGCTGGGAAATACAAGGGCGGCAAGAGCGAGGGGGAGCAAACGTAGGCGCATGGACGTCATTGTAGGGGGGAGGGCGCCAACAGTTCGATCTCGGCCAGCTGCAGGCGCCCCGGCGCAGCCAGGCGCAGACGGTACTCGGCGTAGCGTGAGGGCGAGGCGATACGGAACGGGCGGGTCTGCCGCGCCGAGGTGAAATCTTCGCCGCGTCGCTGGTCCAGCGTTACCCAGCGCCCGTTGCCGGCACGCGCTTCCAGCGTCCACTCACCGCCACGGATCGTGCCGTCACCGCTGGTCAGCGTGTACATCGTCGGTACGCCATCGCCCACGTGGCTCAGTGCGATGGTCACGCCGCCGCCCAGCGGCACGGCCGTGTTGGCATCGTCGTCGATCAGCGCGGGCAGGGCGCGGCCATCAGCCAGTGCCGCCTGCGCGCCGTTGCCGAGCAGATCGTGCAGCAACTGCGGGCGCTGGCCGCGGGCGGTCAGCGAGCGCGGTACATCATCCACGCCGCTGCCCCAGCGTGACGGCTGCGGGCCCATCACGAAGTCCAGGGTTGCACCCTTGGCGATCACTTCGTGCGGCACCCAGGTTTTGCTCCACGGCTTGCCGTTGATCTTCAGCGACTGCACGTACACGTTCTCCGGCGAATTCTGCGGTGCATTGACGGTCAACACCGCGCCGCCCTGCAGCTCGACGCGCGCATGCTGGAACGCCGGCGAACCAATCACGTACTCCGGCGCACCCATGCGCAGCGGATACAGGCCCAGCGAGGCCAGCACGTACCACGCCGAGGTCTCGCCGTTGTCCTCGTCGCCCGGATAGCCCTGGCCGATCTCGCTGCCGACATACAGCCGCGACAGGATCTCGCGCACATGCTGCTGGGTCTTCCACGGCTGCCCGGCATACAGGTACATCCACGGGATGTGGTGTGCCGGCTGGTTGCTGTGCGCGTACATGCCCATGCGCACGTCGCGCGCTTCGGTCATCTCATGGATGGTGCCGCCGTAGGAGCCGGCGAATGCGGCGTCGGCGGTTTCCGGGGTGGCGAAGAAGGTATCGAGCTTGGCGGCCAGCTTGTCGCGGCCACCGTACAGCGCGGCCAGGCCTTCGCCATCGTGCGCGGCGGTGAAGGCGAACGTCCAGCCATTGGACTCGGTGTAGTCGTGGCCCCACACGCGCGGGTCGTAGTCCTTGGCCTGCAGGCGCCAACTGCCATCGGGCCTGCGGCCCTGGAAGAAGCCGGCGGCCGGATCGAACAACGTCGCGTAGCTGCCGGCGCGGTGGCGGAAATAGTCGGCCTCGGTGGCGTAGCGTTCGCGTGCGGACGGTGTCGTCGCGCGCTTGGCCAGGGCATCGGCCATGTTGGCGATGCCGAAATCGTTGAGTGCACCTTCCATCGTCCACGACATGCCTTCATGCACGTCGGCGCTGGCATAGCCGCGGAACGTCGAACGATCCATGCCCTTGCGGCCGACGTGGCGGTCCGGTGGCACCACGGTGGCGTTCTTCAGCGCTGCGGCGTAGGCCTCTTCCGGATCGAAGCCACCGATGCCCTTCAGCCACGCATCGGCGAAGGCGACGTCCGAGCTGGTGCCGACCATCAGGTCCGCGTAGCCCGGCGAGGACCAGCGCGCGACCCAGCCACCGGCGCGGTACTGCTCGATGAAACCCTGTACCAGCTGCCCGGCATCATCCGGGGTGAACAGCGCATACGCCGGCCAGGTGGTGCGGAACGTGTCCCAGAAGCCGTTGTTGACGAAGACCTTGCCGTCGCGCACCGGTGCGAAGCTGCGCGTCGCGCTGCCGTCGGTGTTGTCATCGGCGGCGCTGGCCTGGCTGGCATAGCGCCACTCGGGCGCGGCGGCGGTGCCCACATTCTCGTGGCCGGAATTGGGGTACAGGTACAGCCGGTACAGGCTGGAGTACAGCGTGGTCTTCTGGTCGTCACTGGCATTGCCGATGTCGAAACGGGCCAGGCGCGCATCCCACGCATCCTGTGCGCGTCCGGCCACGCTTTCCAGCGTATCGGCGGCGGCGATTTCCAGTGCCAGGTTGTGCCGCGCCTGCTCGACGGAGATCAACGAGGTGGCGATGCGCATCGTCACCCGGCGCTCGCTGCCTGGGTCGAACTTGATGTAGCCGGTCGGGCGGCCGGTGCCGATCTGGCCGCTGCTGCGCCACGGCCTGTCGAAGCTGGCGACCACGTACATGCGGGTGGCGCCGTTGGACAGGCCGCTGCGGGTATCGGTGTAGCCGGTCAACGTCTGCGTGGCGGCATCGAGGGTGAGTCCGCCGCGGGCATCGACGTTGTCGAACAGCAGGTTGGCGTCGCCACCTTCGGGAAACTCGAAGCGGAACAACGCGGCATGGTCGGTGGGGGCGATGGACGCGGCGATGCCGTTGTCGAAGCGCACGTCGTAGCGGTACGGGCGCGCGTTTTCCTGCGTGCGGTCGAAGGACAACGCCCGCTTGCTGCGGTCCGCTTCGGGCACACCGCGCGTGGCGGAGGGCATCACCTGGAAGGTCTGGCGGTCGCCCATCCACGGGCTGGGCTGGTGGCTCAGCGCCAACGCCTGCAGCTGCGGCCGGTTCTTCGCATCGTTCTGCTCGTTCCAGCGGTACAGCCAGTTCAGTGCGCTGGCATCGGTCACCGGCGTCCAGAAGTTGAAGCCGTGCGGTACCGCAGTGGCCGGGAAGTTGTTGCCGCGCGAGAAGGTGCCGTTGGCCTGGGTTCCGCGCGTGGTCAGTACCCAGTCGGAGACGCGCTGCGGCGCCTGCCRTGGCTGCACGTCCAGGCGCACGTCGTCGATCCAGCCCGACACAGGCGCGCCATTGGCGCTGGCCACCTCGAGCTCGATGGCCAGCACGCGGCGGCCCTTCAGCGCCGGCATGTCGCCCAGCCTGACCGCCTTGCGCGCCCACTGCTGCGGGTACAACGTCTTCGAATCGCCCTGCGCCCGTGCGCCCAGCGCTACGCCGTGCTGGTCGCGCGCGCCGCTGGCGGAGACGCGGCTGCCATCGTCCAGCAGCAGGTCCAGCGAGACATAGGTGGAGGCCACGGTGTCCTTGCCGACGATCTCCGGCAGTACCAGCCAGGACAGCGTGGTGTCGGTGTCGATGGGCAGATCGGTCTTGAACAGTTCGCGGCGTGCCTGGCCGCCACTGGTGCTGTAGTGCAACGCATGCAGGCCGCTGTAGCCGACGTTGCGCTTGGCCGCGTACGGCGCGCCGGGGCCGCTGCCGACGTCGACGGACAAGGTGCCATCGGACCTGGCCGGTGCCGGTTCGCCCGGCTCGAAGGAGGTCTGCAGCCCTTGCGCCAGCACCGGCGTCGCAGTGGTCGCACAGGCCAGGGCCAGGGCGAGCGGAAGCAGGGCGCGGCGCGGATCGGACAGGGTCATGCAGGGTCTCCCGGTAGGGCAGGCGGCAGGCAGAACCCGCATCGGCGAACACCACGGACAGCATCGCCCCTTCCGCCGCAGGGCAGTCGGGAGGCGATGCAGGTCCGGTGGGGGACGGGCCATGCGATCGGGTCAGGAATGGATCGCTGCCGATGCTGCAACAGCCGGCAGCGCCCTGACAAGTGCCATTTAGTTCGATCCAAATGCGGGAAATTCGAACGACGGCCGATTCCGCGCGGAACTGACTGGCCTGCCTGGGATTTCCCGCCGATGGGGCAGGGCAACGGCAGCGCGGGAGGGGCAGGGCGGTCGCACGTGGCTGCACCGGCGAAGGCTGCAAGCGGGCCGCCGCGCGCAGCGGCCACGCCGCGCACGGTGTTTGCCGGGCCCAGATGCTAGAATCGCAGGCCTCGCAATCCGTTCATCGACATCCGCCATGAGCCATACCGCCACCGCGCCCGCCAACGCCGAAAAGCGCTACACCGTGCACCGCAGCGATCTGCCGCTGAGCTGCCCGACCCCGGAAATGGCGCTGTGGAACTCGCATCCGCGGGTGTACCTGCCGATCGAAGACGAACCCAACGGGCAAGCGCAGTGTGCTTACTGCGGCGCCGTGTTCGTGCTGGCCGACTAAACGGCTGCCCCCTCGATGCGCCGATTGACCGTGGTGYAGTTGCTGCCGGCGCTGCACTCCGGCGGTGTCGAGCGCTCGACCCTTGAAATCGCCGCGGCCCTGGTCGCTGCCGGCCATCGCGCGCTGGTGGTGTCCGCTGGTGGTCGCCTGGTGCAGCCGCTGCTCGACAGCGGTGCCGAGCACCTGACCCTGGATATCGGCCGCAAGTCGCTGCTGACGCTGCGCCATCTGCCTACCCTGCGTCGCCTGTTCACCGAAGTGGGCGCCGACATCGTCCACGCCCGTTCGCGCCTGCCGGCGTGGCTGGGGCTGTACGCGATCCGTGCGATGCAGCCGGCGCAACGCCCGCATTGGGTGACTACCGTGCATGGGCTGAATTCGCCCAGCCGCTACAGCGCGGTGATGACCAGCGGCGAACGCGTGATCTGTGTGTCCAACAGCGTGCGCGACTACGTACACACGCATTACCCGACGGTGCCGCACGACAGGCTGCAGGTGATCCCGCGCGGGGTGGATGTCAGCCAGTTCCCGCGCGTGGCACGCGCTGATCGGCGCCCCCGGCTGGCGCTGGCGGCCGACTACCCGTGGCTGGCCCAGGTCGACGGACCGCTGTTGCTGCTGCCCGGTCGCGGCACCCGCCTGAAAGGGCACGCCCACGCGTTGCAGCTGCTTGCCGATGTCCGTGCAGCAGGCGTGCCGGCACAGTTGTGGATGCTGGGCACCGACGAGCCTGGCCGGGAAGCCTATGTGGCAGAGCTGCGCAGGCAGGCGGCCGCACTGGGCGTGACCGGGGCGGTGCACATCAGCACGCCGACTGCGCGCATCGCCCAGGCGTACGCCGCCAGCGATCTGGTGCTGCAGCTGTCGGACAAACCGGAAGCCTTTGGTCGCACCGTGGTCGAAGCGTTGTCGGTCGGCCGCCCGGTGCTGGGTTGGAACCATGGTGGGGTCGGCGAACTGCTGCAGCAGCTGCAACCCAGTGGCGCCGTGCCGCTGGGCAATGCGCAGCTGCTGGGTGAACGTGCGCTGGCCCTGTTGGCACAGCCGCCGTCGCTGCCAGGCCGTATCCCGTTTACCCTGCAGGCCATGCAGCGCGATACCCTCCGTCTTTATGCCGACCTCGCTGGCTGACGCCACGCCGCCCCTGCGCGATGAGCGCGCCGGCCGCTGGGCACCCTGGTGGGTGCTGGCCTACGTCGCGTTGTGGCCGCTGCCGGGTATCGCCGAAACAGTGCTGGGCCTGGGGGCGTTGTACGCCGCCGCACGCATGGTCATCCGCCGGGTGCAGCATCGCCCTCATCTGCTGAGCCCGGCAGCGTGGGCACTGACATCGATTCTTTTCCTCGGCTACTGGTTGCCGCAGGCGTTCTCGGCCTTCGATGCCGTGGACCCTTCGGCGTCGTGGACCAAGGCTGCGGCCGGGCTGCGCTATCTGCCTTTCATGTGGCTGGTGGCGATCGCCGTGGCCACCCCGCAGCGGCGGCGCCTGACCCTGGGTGGGTTGGCGGTGATCACCGGCCTGTGGACGCTTGATGCGCTGGTGCAGGCACTGGCAGGCACCAGCCCCTGGTTCTGGTCGCTGCAGCAGATCAAGCTGGCCATCAGCGGCCACGCATTGTGCCCGGCTGAAGAAGCCGCGCTGGCCGACCGTCTCAGCGGCGCGCTTGGGCCGTGCAACCTGAAATTCGGCCAGGTGCTGGCCAGTCTTTCGCCGTTCCTGTTGTTGCCGGTGGCGCGCCGTTTCGGCAATGCGGGCTGGTTGCTGGCCGTCGCCGCGGTGGGCGTGGTGCTGCTGCTGGCCGGCTCGCGTGCCTCATGGATCACCTTCGGCCTGGTGGTYGCCTACAGCGGCGTGCGCCAGCTGGGATGGAAGCGGCTGGGCCTGCTCGCGCTGGTGGGTATTCTCTCGGCGAGCGTACTGGCCGCCAGCGTGCCGCAGCTGCGTGAGCGTGTGGCGCGCACGGCAATGGCCTGGGGCGGTGGCGAGGATGGGGTCGAGCAGGCACTGTCCGGTCGTACCCGCATCTGGAGTGCGGCGGCCTGCATGATCGAAGCACACCCGATCAATGGTGTCGGTGCACGCGGCTTCCGCGATGCCTATCCCCACTGCGTTGCGGATGAAGGACCGGCGGTGTGGGGCACCATGCCCGCGCTGCACGCCCATCAGATCGTGCTGGAGATCCTGGCTGAGACAGGTGTGCTGGGGCTGCTGCTGTGGCTGGCGGCGGTGGCACAGGCATGGCGGGCATGGCGTTTCGCCCCGGCCCCGGCGCGCGAACGTGCACGCCCGGCAATGCTGGCACTGGCGGTCACCGTGTTCCCGCTCAATACGCACCTGGCGTTCTATTCCGCGTTCTGGGGCGGCTTGACCGTCCTGCTCGCCGCGCTGTTCGTCGGCACGTTGCTGGCGCGCGAACCGGACGATCAGCCGGGCGCCGGGTAATCTCCGCATCCACGCAGGGCGTGGATCTACTGGATTGTGCGGGGTTGGGGAACGTCCTATCCACGCATGGCGTGGACCTACTGGATTGTGCGGGTTGGGGCCTATCCACGCATGGCGTGGATCTACTGGATTGTGCGGGGTGGCTGGTCGTATCCACGCATGGCGTGGATCTACTTGCGTGTGCGGGTTGGGGCCTATCCACGCATGGCTTGGATTTACTGGATTGTGCGGGGTGGCTGGTCGTATCCACGCATGGCGTGGATCTCCGGGGACGTGTCTGGCGGGGGAGCAGTAGATCCACGCCATGCGTGGATGGGCTTTCCCATGAACATTGGCCGGTGTCGCGGCTTTTCCCGACTGGCCGCAGGGTGGTCCGCCAATGCAAGGATGATCGGGCAAACCGCAGTCTGTCCCCATGGCAAGCCCCAGACTCCGCTACGGTCGCTACTCCCGCACGGGAAATGTCTATTCCCTGACCACAACAACGCGTGGCCGGGAGCCATTCTTCTCCGACGCAGGCAATGTCGCTGTGCTGGTGGACGCGCTGCGCTTCGTCGAACGCAGCGGCATCAGCCACAGCCTCGCCTGGGTGGTGATGCCCGACCACCTGCACTGGTTGATGGAGCTGCAGAAGGGAACGCTGGCCCAGTGCATGGCGTTGCTGAAATCACGCAGCAGCCGGCAGCTGAACCGGATATCGGGACGAAAAGGGCCGCTCTGGCAGCACGGCTATCACGACCATGCGGTGCGTACCGATGAATCCCTTCATGACAACGCGATGTACATCCTGGGCAATCCGGTGCGGGCCGGATTGGCTGGTGGGCTGGGGGACTACCCTCACGCCTGGTGTCGTTGGCCGTTGTAGATTCCGGCATCGGAAGAGAGAACATCCACGCATGGCGTGGATCTACTGATCGGCATTCCCAGTAGATCCACGCCATGCGTGGATGAGCCATCCAAATCTCACGTCACTTGTAGAAATCGCTGCGCCCGCCTGGCTGGCGCTTGAAGCGGCGATGGATCCACAGGTACTGGTCCGGTGCCTCGCGCACCATCTGCTCGATGGCCTGGTTGACCCGCGCGGTATCGGCTTCGACGTCCTCGCTGGGGAAATTCTCCAGCGGCGCGCCGATCTTCAGGAAGTACTTCCCGCCTTCGCGGCGATGGAAGTAGGGGATGACCGCACAACCGGTCATCCGCGCCAGCTGGTGGGTTGCGGTGATGGTGGAGGCGGTGTGGCCGAAGAACGGCACGAATACGGTGTCCTTGCCGCGCATGTCCTGGTCGGGTGCGTACCAGAGGAAGCCGCCCTTTTTCAGGTGGCGCACCGTCGCGCGGATGTCCTCGTTGGCGTACATCGCCTTGGCATAGCGCAGGCGGCCGAACTTCACCGCCCACTCGTACACCGGGTTCTTGTGCTTGCGGTACATGCCGGACAGGTCGACGTGGTCGCACAGCAGGCGGCCGCACATCTCCAGGGTCATGAAGTGGCCCGAGACCAGCAGCACGCCGCGGCCTTCGGCCTGCATCTGCTTGAGGTGTTCCAGCCCTTCGATGTGCACCTGCGGGCGGATGCTGTCGATGCTGCCCCACCAGGAACGCGCGCATTCGAAGATGCCCACACCCAAGGCGTCGAAGCTGTCGCGCACCAGGCGCTTGCGCCAGGCCTCGTCCTTCTCGGGAAAGCACAGCTTGAGGTTGACCTCGGCGGCATGGCGGCGGCTGCCGGCCAGGCGCCAGGCGATCGAGCCGACCCCGCGGCCCAGCACGCGCTGCAGCGTCCACGGCAGCCGGGCGATCCCGAAGGCAGTGAACATGACGGCAAACATCGGCCAGTTGCGTGGATCACGCAGCGACGGACGGACGGCGGTGGTGGCATCGGACATGCCGCCATTCTACCAATCCGGCCGCGTGTCTTTCCCGGGGGGCTCCCGTATCCTTGCCGCATGCGTAAAGACCCTGTCGAATGGATCCTGYGTGGCCTGTACTCGGCCGTGCTGTACCTCCTGCTGCCGATCACCGTGTACCACCTGGTCTGGCGCGGCTTCCGGGTCCGTGAATACTTCCGGCGCTGGGATGAACGCTATGCGTCCTATCCGCAGCCCAGCGGCCAGCCCCGGGTCTGGCTGCATGCGGTCTCGGTGGGCGAGGTCAACGCCGCTGCGCCGCTGGTCAATGCGCTGCGCGCGCAGCGGCCGGACATCCGCTGGGTCATCACCACCATCACCCCGACCGGCTCGGAACGGGTGCGCGCGCTGTGGGGCGATGCGCTGGACCATGTGTACCTGCCGTACGACGTGCCGGGCAGCGTCAACCGCTTCCTGGGGCACTTCCAGCCCAGCCTGGCGCTGATCCTGGAAACCGAGCTGTGGCCGAACATGCTGTTCGGCTGCCGCGACCGTCGCATTCCGGTGTACATCCTCAATGCGCGCCTGTCGGCCCGATCGCTGCGCGGCTACCGCGTGCTGGCGGCGTTGATCCGGCGTGCGCTGCGCACGGTCACCTGCGTGGCCGCACAGTCGCAGGATGACGCTGCGCGGTTCGTGCAGCTGGGCGCGGCGCCGGAACAGGTGCAGGCACTGGGCAACCTGAAGTTCGACATCGCCACGCCGGACGTGCAGCCCTTCATCGAACAGTTCCATGCCCATGTGCCGGCCACGCGCCCGGTGTGGATCGCGGCCAGCACGCATGATGGTGAAGAGCAGGCAGTGATCGACCTGCACCGCCGCCTGCGCCAGCAGCATCCGGACCTGCTGCTGCTGTGGGCGCCGCGGCATCCGGAGCGCTTCCCCAAGGTGGAGGCGCTGGCCCGCGAGCAGGGCTGGAACGTGTCGACGCGGCGCGCACAGCAGTGGCCGGACGCGCGTAGCGATGTCTTCGTCATCGACACGCTGGGCGAACTGATGCCGTTCTACGGCTGTGCCCAGGTCGCCTTCGTCGGTGGCAGCCTGCAGGCCATCGGCGGCCACAACCTGCTGGAACCGGCAGCGATGGGCACCGCAGCGGTGACCGGCCCGCATCTGCACAACTTCGCCGAGATCTCGCGGCGCATGCGCGAGGCCGGTGCACTGCTGATCGGCGAGGACGTGCAGGCGGTGGGTGATCTGCTGCTGCACCTGCTCGACGACGTGCAGGCGCGCGAAGACATGGCCCGCGCCGGTTGCACGCTGGTCAGCAATGGCCGCGGCGCGCTGCAGCGGACCCTGCAGCTGGTGGCTCCACACCTGCCGCCGCCGCTGGCCTGAGACCCCGCCTGTCGCCCTCAGGTGTTTCAAGGGCGCCCTGCCTTTGCGCTGTCGTGAACGCCTGCATCAAGCCTGCTTGATGGTGGTGAATCTGTCGTAGCTGGACCGCTCGCGCCGACCACGGCGTGCAAGCTGTCACATCATCGTTCGTATGGCGCAGATTCCGATTCCGCTTACCGCGTCAGGCTGCCAGCCTGTTGTCGACCACGCTTGGGCGACATCAAGGGAGCTTTGAATGATCGGCGACAACGGAGGCGCGCTGCACGCCAGCGCGAAGCCCGGGAGGCTGGGCACCGACCATCTGCTGGTGGTGGCGCTGACCCTGCTGTTGGGCGGCAGCGTTGTCGCCCTGGTCGGGCAGCACACGGCGGCACAGGCGGGGCCCGCCATTGTCCTCAGCCTGTTGCTGGCGGCGTTGGGCGCAGTGCCGATGCTGTATTGCCTGCGCATGGCGATGCGGCGCCTGCCGGATGCTTCGGGTCTGCATGGTCTGCTGCGTGCCGCCTGGGGCAGGCTGCCTGCCGATGTACTGGTGATTACCCTGCTGCTGGAACTGGCGGCGACCATCGCAGGGCTGGCGCAATCGATGGCGCGTCATCTGTACGCAGCCGCCGAGGTCATCGACGCTGCACCCGGGCAGTGGCTGCCCTTGCCGCTGGCGGCTGCGATTCTGGTGCTGCTGCTGGGGGCTGCCGCTGCAGTGCTGCGGACGCCGCGCGCGCTGTTGTTGGCCAGTGCACTGTTGACGGTGAAGCTGGGCGTGGGCCTGCTGCTGTTGTTGCTGGCAGCACGCCATGTGCACTACGCGCATTGGATTCCGTGGCTGCCATCGGCTACCGCGCCCTATCGCTTCGGGTTGGGTGGCGTGCTGGCAGCGGGCGTGGCATTGCTCGGCGTCCTGCTGGGTGCGGGCCTGCTGGCAGGGTTTTCCGGGCGGGTGCCGCGCCCTCGTTCGCAGGTTTCCAGAGCCGCTGGCGCAGCGGTGCTGATGGCGATGTTGTGGCTGATGGTACTGGCTGCGCTGCAGTCGGGCCTTGTCGAGTTTGCTGCGTTGGCCAGCACGCGGCCGCTGTCGGTGGCGTTGCAGGGGATCCCGCAGCTGCAGTGGTTGCTGCCACTGTTGCCGTTGGCGGGCGGCGCGGGGCTGGCGGCCCTGCAGTTGGTGCTGCTGCTGTTGGCAGCGCGGCTGGGGAGGGAAGTCTGGCCGCCGAAGTCCGGCGCAGTGGGTACCGGTGCGCGTTTGCTGCTGACGCTGGCGCTGACCGTGCTGTCGGCGGCGTTGGCGCTGTCGCTGCCGGAGGAGTGGCTTCCACAGTTGCCGGGGCCCGCAGGCCTGCTGGTCCTGGCCGCCGTGTGCCTCGGCGTTRCCCGCAGCCAGTGGCAGGTGCGGGCCGCGGCCGGCGAACGACGGCTGATCCCGATGGTGCTCTCCCCAGTGGCAACCGCACTGTGCCTGTTGCCGGCAGCCACGTCGCGGCTGTTTCTACCGGTGCTGGTGGTGCTGGCGGTCGTGTTGGCAGGCGTCCTGTTGCGTCGGCGCGCCGGGCGTTCGCGCTAGCGCCCCCACACACCGCAGGCCACCTGCAATCAATAAAAAAGCCACCCTCGCGGGTGGCTTTGTGACCAGGCCGGTCGCGCCGACTCAGTTCGTGGTCGTCGACGGGTTGCCCGCGTCCTGGGTCAGCAGGCGGTTGATGTCCTGCAGTTCGGCGACATCCAGGCCACCCACGGCCTGGCTCAGCAGCAGGCGGTTCTGCAGGAAGTTGTAGCGGGCCTGCGCGTAATCCAGCTGTGCGGAGAACAGGATGCGCTGGTTCTGGATCACGTCCAGCACGGTGCGGGTACCCACTTCCAGGCCGACCTGCGAGGCATCGTAGGCGCTCTGCGCGGAAACCACGGCCAAACGGCGCGCTTCCACTTCGCTGATGCCCTGCACCAGGGTCTGGTAGGCATTGCGGGTGTTGCGGTCCAGCGCGCGCTTCTGCTGCTCGAAACCATCCTGGGCGATGTCACGCTGGGCCAGCGCCTGGCGCACGCCGGACTGGGTGGCGCCGCCGGAGAAGATCGGCACGCTCAGGGTCAGGCCGATGCTGTTGGTGCGTGCATCGGGGGAGAGCGAACCGGCGCCGACGCTGTCGCCCCAGGTCGCGCTCTTGCCCCAGCTGCCGCCCAGCGACAGGGTCGGGTAGTGACCGCCACGGGCGGCCTGCACGCCGGCTTCGGCGGCACCGACCTTCAGCTCCTGCGCCTTCAGCGCCGGATTCTGCGTGGTCGCCTGCTGCACCAGCTGGTCCAGGTTGCCGCGGTTGGCCGGCACTTCCGGCCGGAAATCGGCCGGCAGGCCCTTCAGGTTGACCACGGGCTGGCCGGTCAGTTCGGTCAGGGCCTGGTAGTTATCGGCCAGGGTGTTCTGCGCAACGATGGTGTTGGCGCGCGCCTGGTCGTACTGGGCGCGGGCCTCGTGCACGTCGGTGATCGGCGCCAGGCCCACTTCCAGGCGCTTGTCGGCGAAGTCGAACTGCTTCTTCGCGGCCGCTTCATTGGTCTGTGCGGCGTTCAGCGATTCGATCGCCACCAGCACGTTGAAGTAGGCCGCCGAGGTGCGCACGATCAGGTTGTCGTTGGCCGAGTCGAGGGTGAAATCAGCCGCCTTGCTCAGCTCGCGCTGCGAGCGCAGGTTGTTGATCTGCGTCCAGTTGAACAGCGTCTGCGAACCGTCGATCGTGTAGTTGCGGCGCTTGCTGGTGACCGTGCCGGAGTTGGCGTCATGGTCGGCTTCGGTGCGGGTGCGGCTCAACTGGGCCTGGCCATTGATCTGCGGCAGCAGGGCAGCACGCGCCTGCACGGCGCCTTCCTTGTCGTACAGCCGGGTGGATTCGGCGGCGGACAGCTGCGGGTCACCATTGCGCGCCATTTCATAGACCTGCAGCAGGTCGGCGGCATGGGCGGACAACGGCAGCAGGGCAGTGGCCAGCGCAACAGCGAGGGATCGGCGGATCATTGCGGCTTCCTTGGACTCAGAGGTGGAACTGGGGGGCCGGGGCGGCACCACGCAGGTAATCGATATCGGTCTCGAACAGCGACTCGGTGCTGCCATCGGCCTTCACCAGCAGTGCTTCCATCGCCGGCGAACGGCCCTGGATGACATACAGGCGACCACCCGGACGCAACCACGAAGCAAACTGTGACGGCACCACGTCGACGGCGCCAGTGACACAGATCACGTCGAAGCGGCGTTCGGTCTGCCAGGCCAGGCCATCGGCCACTTCCACGCGCACGTTGGTGCCGAGGCCGGTGGCATCCAGGCGGGCGCGCGCAGCGGCGGCCAGTTCCGGGTCGATTTCCAGGCTCAGCACGTCGCGCGCCAGCGCGCCGATGCAGGCCGACAGGAAGCCGCTGCCGGTGCCGATTTCCAGCACTTCGTCACCCGGCTGCAGATCCAGTGCCTGCAGGGTACGGCCCTCGATGACCGGCTTCATCATCTTCTGGCCGTTGCCGATCGGCAGTTCGACATCGGCATAGGCCAGCGCCCGGTGCGCGTCGGCGACGAAGGCCTCGCGCGGCAGGCGGGCCAGGACGTCGAGCACCTTGATGTCCAGCACGTCCCAGGGACGGATCTGCTGTTCCACCATCAGTTCGCGGGCGTGGGCGTAATCAATCGTCATGAGGTTCAAATCCAGCGCAGTGGGCCGGCCATTTTACCGGTGCCGGAGGCCGGCGGCGCGCCCAGAGCATCAGCTGCGGGGTGGCCGGGGTCGCAGTGCCGGAAGTCATCGCGACCTCCGGTTCGTTCAGTTTTGGTTATCCAGCATTCCCAGCCCCCCGCGGCGCGTAGGCGCGCAGGAAGAAATCCACACTGGCGGCCACATGGATCGCAGCATCGGTCTCGACGGGGGACAGTGGCATGCCGCACATCATATGCATGTGCACTTCGCCCTTCACCAGGGTCAGGAACTGCTGGCCGGCGATGTAGCAGTCCGGGATATCCAGTTCGCCGCGCTCGGCACGCGAACGCATGAAGTCGGCCAGTGCCTCGCAGGTGCGTTGCGGGCCCGCCTGCCAGAACAGTTCGCGCAGGCGCTCGTCGGTCTCCGGCGCCATCATCATCCGCTGGATCGACAGGGCCGCGTCGGAGGTGATCATCTCGAAGAACGCCATGCCGATGCCCAGCAACTGGTCACGCAGGGGGCCTTCGACGTCGGCCACGAACAGCGCGTCGGGCAGCATCTCGATGCACTTGGACTGCACAGCTTCGGAGAACAGGGTCTCTTTGTCGCCGAAATGGCTGTAAACGGTCAGCTTCGAGACGCCGGCCTGGGCAGCAATGCTGTCCATGCTCACGCCGCTGTAGCCCTGTTCGATGAACAGTGTCTTGGCTGCCTCGAGTATTGCCGCGCGCTTGCCCAGATCCTTGGGGCGCCCGGGACCGGCAGCCTTGGCAGCGGGCTTGGCCGTCGGCTTTCGGGAAGTGGGAGAACTCATTCCGCTAATACTAGACCAAGCGGTTCGATATTTATACTATACCGACTGGTTCACTAATGTCCGCGTTGCAACAGTATGTTGCCGGCGCGTTCCCCCCGGATTTCTTTTCAGGTCCTGTACCTCATGAAAAACATGCGTTGGTTGGGCGTAGGCGTACTGGTCGTGGTGTTGGCAGCGTGCGGCAAGCAGGCCGCCGAGCCGGCGGCGGCCATCCCGGTGCTGGTGGTGCATCCCACCACGCAGGATGGACAGGCCGCGGCCGCCTACCCCGGCGAGGTGCGTGCCCGCCAGGAAAGCCCACTGTCGTTCCGGGTTGGCGGCAACCTGGTCAGGCGCTTCGTCGACGCAGGCGAGCGGGTGAAGAAGGGCCAGCTGCTGGCCGAGCTGGATGCGGCCGACTACGCCTCGCAGGCGGCGGCGTCGCAGGCGCAGCTGGCGGCGGCGGAAGCAGACCTGGTGCGCGCGCGCGATGACCAGAAGCGCTATGCCAAGCTGGCGGAAGACCAGCTGGTGAGCCGCTCGGCACTGGACCAGCAGACGGCGGCATTCAAGGCTGCACAGGGCCAGGCCAACGCCGCCCGGGCCAACCTCGCCGTGGCCCGCAACCAGGCCGAGTACGCGCAGCTGCGCGCGCCCGCCGATGGCGTGATCGCCAGCCGCCAGGCCGAAGCCRGCCAGGTCGTGAGCGCGGGGCAGACGGTGTTCACCCTGGCCGCCGATGGTGGCCGTGAGGTGCTGATCGCGCTGCCGGAAAGCAGCATCCGCGACTACAAGGTTGGCCAGTCGGTGCAGGTGGAACTGTGGAACCGTCCGGGCCAGCTGCTGCCGGGCACCCTGCGCGAGATCGCCCCGGCCGCCGATGCACAGGCGCGCACCTATGCCACGCGCGTGAGCCTGGCGCCGGAAGCACTGAGCGAAGTGGAACTGGGCCAGAGTGCGCGGGTGTTTGCCACCGCCGGGCGCAGTGGTGCGTTGCAGCTGCCGCTGGCGGCTGTGCTGCGCGGCAGTGATGGCAAGGCCAGCGTGTGGGTGGTCAATCCGTCCAACGGTGCATTGAAGGCAACGCCGGTGCAGGTGGGTGCCTACGGCGCGCAGGCCGTGCCGGTCGTGTCCGGCGTGGGCGCGACGGACTGGGTGGTCGCTGCCGGCGGCCATCTGCTGCGCGAAGGCCAGGTGGTGACGCCGGTCGACCGCCAGAACCGCCCGGTGCTGGCACCGTCGGCCGCCAAGCCGGCGCCGGCCGCAGGCAAGGGGCACTGACCCGTGCGCCGCTTCAATCTCTCCGAATGGGCGCTGGGCAACCGTGCGCTGGTGTTGTTCGCGATGCTGGCGTTCGCCGTCATCGGTGCCTGGTCCTACAAGCACCTGGGCCAGTCCGAAGATCCGCCCTTCACCTTCAAGGCCATGGTGGTACGCACGATGTGGCCGGGCGCCACCGCCGAGCAGGTCTCGCGGCAGGTGACCGAGCCGATCGAAAAAGCGCTGATGAACACCGGCGAGTACGAATTCATCCGTTCGTACTCGCGGCCGGGCGAATCGCAGGTGATCTTCATGGCGCGCGACAGCCTGCGCTCCAAGCAGATTCCGGACCTGTGGTACCAGGTGCGCAAGCGCGTGGGCGATATCCGCGCGACGCTGCCGAGGGAGATCGTCGGGCCCTTCTACAACGATGAGTTCGGCGACACCTTCGGCAACATCTACGCGTTGACCGGCGAAGGCTTCGACTACGCGGTGATGCGCGACTATGCCGACCGCATCCAGCTGGAGCTGCAGCGCGTGCCCGACGTCGGCAAGATCGACCTGGTCGGCCTGCAGGACGAGAAGGTGTGGATCGAGCTGTCCAACACCAAGCTGGCCACGCTGGGCGTATCGCTGCAGCAGGTGCAGCAGGCGCTGGCCGACCAGAACGCGGTCAGCGCCACCAGCTTCTTCGAAACCCCGACCGACCGCGTGCAGCTGCGCGTGACCGGTCAGTTCGATTCGATCGAGGACATCCGCAAATTCCCGATCCAGGCCGGCGAACGCACGTTGCATCTGGGCGACATCGCCGAGGTCAAGCGTGGCTTTGCCGATCCGGCCTCGCCGAAGATGCGCTTCATGGGCCAGGATGCGATCGGCCTGGCGGTGGCGATGAAGGACGGCGGAGACATCCTCAAGCTCGGTGCCACCCTGGATGCCGAGTTCGAACGCCTGCAGAAGACCCTGCCGGCCGGCATGCAGCTGCGCAAGGTGTCCGACCAGCCGCATGCGGTGGAAGAGTCGGTGGGCGAGTTCGTGCAGGTGCTCACCGAAGCGGTGGTGATCGTGCTGCTGGTCAGCTTCTTCTCGCTGGGCCTGCGTACCGGCCTGGTGGTGGGCGTGACCATCCCGTTGGTGCTGGCGATGACCTTCTTCGTCATGCACTACTTCGATATCGGCCTGCACAAGATTTCACTGGGTGCACTGGTGCTGGCACTGGGCCTGCTGGTGGACGATGCGATCATCGCGGTGGAGATGATGGCCACCAAGATGGAGCAGGGCTACGACCGCCTGCGCGCGGCCAGTTTCGCCTGGGAATCCACCGCCTTCCCGATGCTGACCGGTACCCTGATCACTGCCGCTGGCTTCCTGCCCATCGCCACGGCGGCATCCAGCACGGGTGAGTACACCCGTTCGCTGTTCCAGGTGGTGACCATCGCGCTGGTGGTGTCGTGGATCGCGGCAGTGCTGTTCATCCCGTACCTGGGTGACAAGATGCTGCCGGACCTGTTCAACCCGCAGCTGCCGAAGCCGGACAGCCTGGCCGGCCGCTGGCGCGCCAAGCGCCTGCAGTGGGCCGACCGGCATCCTTCACTCGCGCGCTGGATCGCACCGAAGGAGCATGCGCACGATCATGATCCGTACCAGCGGCCGTTCTACACGCGCTTCCGGGCGTTCCTGGATACCTGCCTGCGCCATCGCTGGTGGGTGATCGCTGCGACCATCGCCCTGTTCATCGGTTCGTTGATGTTGTTCCGCTTCGTGCCACAGCAGTTCTTCCCCGACTCGACCCGCCCGGAACTGATGGTGGACATCGAGCTGGCCGAAGGTGCGTCGCTGGCCGCGACCCAGGCACAGGCCGACAAGCTGGAGAAGCTGCTGAAGGGGCGCGAAGGCATCAGCAACTACGTGGCCTACGTCGGCACCGGTTCGCCGCGCTTCTACCTGCCGCTGGACCAGCAGCTGCCGGCCACCAACTTCGCCCAGTTCGTGGTGCTCACCGAAGACGCCAAGGCCCGCGAATCGACCCGCGATTGGATGCTGAAGGACGTGATCAATCAGTTCCCGGATGTGCAGATGCGGGTGACGCGCCTGGAGAACGGGCCGCCGGTCGGTTATCCGGTGCAGATGCGCGTGTCCGGCGAGCACATCGCGCAGGTGCAGGCGATCGCGCGCCAGGTCGAGGCCAAGGTGCGCGAGAACCCGCACGTGATGAACGTGAACCTGGACTGGAGCGAGCCGAGCAAGGTGGTGCGGCTGGTGATCGACCAGGACCGCGCCCGCGCGCTGGGCGTCAGCAGTGCGCAGGTCAGCCAGTTCCTCAGCAGTTCGTTGTCGGGCATGAGCGTGAGCACCTATCGCGAAGGCAACCGCCAGATCGAGATGCTGCTGCGTGGCCCGGACAACGAGCGAGCGCAGCTGGACCTGCTCGGCAGTCTGGCGATTCCGACCAGCAGTGGTACCGCGGTGACACTGTCGCAGGTCGCGCGGCTGGAATACGCCTTCGAGGACGGCATCATCTGGCACCGCAACCGTTTGCCGACGGTGACCGTGCGTGCCGACATCAGTGATGGCATGCAGCCGCTGGACGTGGTGCAGCAGATCGTGCCGACCCTGGATGGCATCCGTGCCGACCTGCCCAGCGGCTACCTGCTGGAGACCGGCGGCTCGGTGGAGGATTCGGCTCGCGGGCAGAACTCGATCAAGGCCGGCATGCCGCTGTTCCTGATCGTGGTGGCCACGTTGCTGATGCTGCAGCTGCGCAGCTTCTCGCGTGCGGCGATGGTGCTGGTGACCGCTCCGCTGGGCATCATCGGCGCGACGCTGTTCCTGTTGCTGTTCCGCGCGCCGTTCGGCTTCGTGGCGCTGCTGGGCACCATCGCGCTGGCGGGCATGATCATGCGCAACTCGGTGATCCTGATCGACCAGATCCAGCAGGACATCGATGCCGGGCATGACCGCTGGCATTCGATCATCGATGCGACGGTGCGGCGTTTCCGCCCGATCGTGCTGACTGCGCTGGCGGCGGTGCTGGCGATGATCCCGCTGTCGCGCAGCGCTTTCTATGGCTCGATGGCGATTTCGATCATGGGTGGATTGATTGTCGGCACGGTGCTGACGCTGGTGTTCCTGCCGGCGCTGTATGCGGCATGGTTCCGGGTCAAGCCGGACGAATCCGGGGCGTGATGCCCCGGGTTTCCCGGCCACCGGGCTGAGCCCCCTCTGCGGTGGTGGGCAGAAGCGGGATCGCTGGTCTGGGCCGGGTGGGTGGGCTGTTCGGCGGACGCCGCAAGTACGTCCTTGTAGCAACTGTGTTGCTGGAGGAGCGCCAGCCCTTCCGGTAAACGGGCACGGTAGTGCCGGCCGCTGGCCGGCAGCCTCAGGAGCAA
>NZ_JBFTOJ010000014.1:0-41986 GCF_056397905.1 Stenotrophomonas sp. 05L414_2 | reverse complement strand
GCACTGCTTCGCAAGCGCCCGAACGCACAGCCGCCAGCGGCTGGGCCGGTCTGGGGGTTTACGGCGTCCCCCGCAACCGGACCCACCCCGCCATCCCAAGGAATGCAGACCGTTGCCGTTGTCGTTGCCTCTGCGGGTGCAGGGCGCAGCCCTGCCAACAAACCCAACCTTCAGAACATCAGGTTGATCATCACCACCACCACGCAGGTGTAGATCAGCGACAGCGGGCCGCCGACCCGCCACATCTCGCGCGGGGTGTAGTTGGCCGGGCCGGTGATCATCGAAATCACCGGGTTCGACGCCGTCATCAGGTTGTTGGACGCCGACAGCGCCACGATCAGCGCGAACGCCGTGGGATTGCCGCCGGCCGCCAGCGCCAGGTTCACCGCGATCGGCACCATCACGATGGTCGCGCCCACATGGCTGATCACCAGCGAGAACACCGTGGTCAGAAGCGCCAGCGCCAGTTCCAGCACCCAGATCGGAATGCCGGTGGGCAGCTTGTCGATGGTATGGCCGGCCACCCATGCCGCTGCGCCGCTGGAATCCATCGCCCAGCCAAGCGGAATCAGCCCGGCCATCATGAACACCGTCTTCCAGTTGATCGAGGCATAGGCCTCGTCCATGCGCAGCACGCCGGTCAACAGCATCCCGGCCACGCCGGTCATCAGGGTCAGCGCCACCGGCAGTTTGCTGGTCAGCGCGATCAGGATGGTCAGGGCGAAGATCGCCATGGCGATCTTGAACTTGTGCGGGCGCTGCTCGCCGGTGGGGTAATCGGTGACCACCACGAAGTCGCGGCTCTTGGCGGCCTGCGCGAGGTCGGTCCAGATGCTGTGGAAGACCAGCATGTCGCCGGCGCGCAGCTGCACATCGCGTACATCCTCGCGGATCACCTGCTTGTCGCGGTTGATCGCCAGCAGGCTGATGCCGCGTTCCTTGCGCAGGCGCAGCTCGCCTGCGGTCTTGCCGATGACGCCGGAGGTCGGCGGCACCACCGCCTCGGAAATGCCAGCGCGGCTGGGATTGAACAAGTCGCCCAGGTGTTTCAGGCGCGAGGACATGCGCAGGAACTGGTTCTGCGCGAAATCGTGGATCTGCTGGCGCGGTCCCATCGCGCCGAGCACGCTGCCCACCCAGATGCGCATTTCCGCCGGCGGTGCCAGGCGGGTGTCATTGCCGGTCTTCAGTGCCAGCAGCAGCGGCGCGTCATGCAGGTTCTCGGCCTCGCCCAGGGTCATGCCGACCAGCGGGCTCTCGGCGGTGACCACCAGCTCGAACACGTCGCCTTCGATGCCGTAGGTCTTGGCGAAGTAGCTCTCGGTGCGGGCCGGCGTGGTGCCGTCGTTGACCWGGCTTTCCTCTTCCACCAGCTTGCGGTCGCCGTAGTAGCGGAAATACAGCAGCGAGGCGATCAGCAGGGCGATGCCGATCGGCAGCGGCGCGAACATGCGCAGCGGCTCGATGGTGGCCAGGCCGGAGGGCAGGTTGTTATTGGCCGAGGCCAGCAGATCGTTCAGCAGGATCAGCGGCGAGTTGCCGACCATGGTCAGCGCGCCACCCATCACGATCGCCGCCGAGATCGGCAGCAGCAGGCGTTGCATGGTCAGCCCGGTGCGCGCGGCCAGGCGCGAGGCAACCGGCAGGTACAACGCCATCACCGACGGGTTCTGCATGAAGGACGAGTTCAGGCCGGCGATGGCCGTGGTCATCATCAGCAGCCGCTGCTCCACGCCATGGCCGCGCCGCAGCAGCCAGGCCGCGAGCCGGTTCAACGCACCGGTGCGGTCCAGGCCCGCGCCGAGGATGGTGGTGGCGATGATGCTCATCACCGCGTTGCCGGAGAAGCCGCCGAAGATCTCCTCCGGCGCGATCAGGCCGGTCACGCCCAGCACCACCAGCACCACCAGCGCGACCACGTCGGCGCGGATGCGCTCGAACAGGAACATCGCCATTGTGAAGCCGACCAGCCCGAGCACGAGCTTCATGTCAGTGGTCAGCGTCAGCGCGGTATCCATGTGGGGCGCGGCGTCCTCAGGCGTTCATCAGGTGCGGTCGTACAACAGGTCCCAGACGCCATGGCCGAGCTTCTGGCCGCGGGTCTCGAAGTGGGTCTGCGGGCGCCAGTCCGGGCGCGGCACGCTGCCACGCGGACCGGCACGGTTGACCAGGCCGGGGGTGGCATCGAGCACGTCCCACATCTGCTCGGCGTAATCCTCCCAGTCGGTGGCACAGTGCAGGCGGCCACCGGGGCGCAGCTTGCGCACCAGCAGCTCGGCAAAGCCCGGCTGGATCAGGCGACGCTTGTTGTGGCGCTTCTTGTGCCACGGGTCGGGGAAGTAGATGCGCACTTCGTCCAGCGCGCCATCGGCGATTTCCTTTTCCAGCACTTCCACCGCGTCGTGGTGGTACAGGCGCACGTGGTCGGCGTTGTCGTCGGCCAGCGCGTTCAGCAGGCGGCCCACGCCGGGCGCGTGCACTTCCAGGCCGATGTAGTCGCGGCTGAGGTCCTGCTGCGCGGCGAAGCGCAGCGCGGCGCCGTTGCCGAAGCCGATTTCCAGCACCTTGTGCGCATCGCGGCCGAAGGTGGCATCCAGATCACGCGGTTCACCGCTGAAATCCAGGCCGAAACGCGGCCAGCGCTCGTCGAACGCGCGCTGCTGGGCCGGGGTGAAACGGCCCTGGCGCAGCACGAAGCTGCGCACTTCACGGCGGCCTTCGTTGACCGTGAACGGCTTGGGCGGTGCCTTCGAACCGGCGCTGTCGAATGGATTGGTCATCAGCCGATCAACCCATCGATCGGCGAGGACGCACTGGCATAGCGCTTGCGCGGAATGCGGCCGGCCAGGAACGCCTCGCGGCCGGCTTCCACGGCCTTGCGCATGGCGCTGGCCATCAACACCGGGTTGCGCGCGCCGGCGATGGCGGTGTTCATCAGCACGCCGTCGCAGCCCAGCTCCATCGCGATCGCCGCATCCGACGCGGTGCCCACGCCGGCGTCGACGATGATCGGCACCTTGGCGTCTTCGATGATCTGCAGCAGGTTGTACTTGTTCTGGATGCCCAGGCCCGAGCCGATCGGCGCGGCCAGCGGCATCACCGCAGCGCAGCCGATCTCTTCCAGGCGCTTGGCCAGGATCGGGTCGTCGGAGGTATAGACCATCACCTCGAAACCGTCCTTGACCAGCTGCTCGGCGGCCTTGAGGGTCTGCACCACGTCCGGGTACAGCGACTTCTGGTCGCCCAGTACTTCCAGCTTGGTCAGGTTGTGGCCGTCCAGCAGTTCGCGGGCCAGGCGGCAGGTGCGCACGGCATCCTCGGCGGTGTAGCAGCCGGCGGTGTTGGGCAGGATGGTGTAACGGTCCGGCGGCAGCACGTCGAGCAGGTTCGGTTCGCCCGGGTTCTGGCCGATGTTGGTACGGCGGATGGCCACGGTGACGATCCGGGCGCCCGCGGCCTCGGTGGCCAGGCGGGTTTCTTCCAGATCCTTGAACTTGCCGGTGCCGGTAAGCAGCCGCGAGCTGTAGGTCTTGCCGGCGATCACCAGCGAATCGGGGGAGACATGAGGGCATGGCCCGGCGCTACCGGAACGGATGCGCAGGGTAGCGCCGGGCCATGCCCGGCGAGCGCGGAGCGCGGGATGCCTCAGCCGCCGCCGAGGGCATGCACGATCTCCACCACATCGCCCTCGTCCAGCACATGCTCGGCATGACGGCTGCGGCTGACGATCTCGCCGTTCACCTCAACCGCCACCCGGCGTTGCAACAGCTGCTCGGCCGCAAGCAGGTCCAGGAGGGTCGCTGAAGCGGGCAAGGTGCGGGGTTCGCCATTGAGCTGGATGTTCATGGGGCCATTGTCGCTGATTGCCGGTTCGCATCGGAACCGTTGCAAGTTGTGCGCTACGCCCGCACCGGCAAAGCCCGCCGGGCCTGGCTCGAGCGACAATCCATGCGGCGGCGCAGCGTGAGCAATTGGCGGCGCAGTGAAACCATTCACCGTGCGCCGGCGTACGTGCGTCGGATCCTCAAACGATATCCCCACAGGAGTTTTTACATGCTGCTCAGCAAACGCCCGATCCGCTCCCTCATGGCGGCCGCGATCGCGCTGGCCGCGCTGCCGGCCATGGCAGGCGAATCCCCGTTCACCCGTACCGTGTTCTTCGGTGACAGCCTCACCGACAGCGGCTACTACCGTCCCCTGCTGCCGGCGGAGGCGCGTCCGGTCGCCGGCCAGTTCACCACCAACCCCGGTTGGGAGTGGGCGCAGTTCGTCGCCGATTACTACGGCACCAATGCGTCCCCCAACGGCAACGGCCAGACCGGTGACAACTACGCTGTCGGCGGTGCCCGCGTGGGTACCGACCTGACCCAGCCGGCCTTCGGCAACGTGCCGGTGCCGTCGCTGAAGACGCAGATGGCCAGGTATCTCGCCGCCAACGGTGGCAAGGCGGACCCGAATGCGCTGTACACCGTGTGGGGGGGCGCCAACGACCTGTTCTCGATCACCGCTCCGGCCCAGGCCCCGGCCGTGATTGGCGCAGCGGTGACCGACCAGATCGGCATCGTGGCCAGCCTCAAGCAGGCTGGCGCGCAGTATGTGCTGGTGCCGAACCTGCCCGACGTCGGTATCACCCCCGGGTTCATCGACCGGGGTGCGGCGGGTCAAGCGCAGGGTACGGCCCTGTCCACCGCGTACAACACTGCGCTGTACAGTGGCCTGAAGCAGGCCGGTATCGACTTCATCCCGCTCGATACCTACACCCTGCTGCATGAAATCATCGCCAATCCGGGCATGTATGGTTTCAGCAACGTCACCGGCCGCGCCTGCCTGGTGGCTTCGTCACTGACCTGCAGCCCGCTGGCCTACGCCCGCCCGGACGCGGCCAGCAGCTATCTCTTCGCCGATGACGTGCATCCGACCTCGGCCGCGCACCAGATGCTGGGCCAGTACGCCATCTCGATCCTGGAAGGCCCGCGCCTGCAGCAGGTGCTGAGCCACTCGGCGCAGACCATCGGCCGTTCGCGCGCCGACCAGGTCAGTCTGCACCAAGCCGGCCGTCCGGCCGACGGGATGTCCTGGTGGGGCGGCGTGCGCGGTGACATGCAGCGCTACGACCACGCCGATCTGTACGACGGCCTGGCCCCGGCCGGCCTGTTCGGTGTCGACTGGGCACGTGACGGCATGGTCTTCGGCGGCTTCGCCGGCTTTGGCCGCCTGAATGCCGACTTCGGCAACAGCCGTGGCGATTTCACCCAGAAGGACACCACGGCCGGTCTGTTCGCCGGCTGGTACGGCGACCGCATCTGGGTCAATGGCCAGGTCAGCTACACCTGGCTGTCCTATGACGTGAACCGCAAGGTCCAGCTCGGCCCGGCCACCCGCGAACACGGTGGCTCGCCGGACGGCAGCAACCTGACCGCCGCCCTGAACGCCGGTTACGAGTTCGGCACCGAAGGTGGCTTCCGCCACGGCCCGATCGCCTCGGTGATCTGGCAGCAGGTCAAGATCGACGGTTACACCGAAAGCGCCGATGCCGGCACCCTGGCCACCGCGCTGGGTTACGGCAAGCAGGATGTCGATTCCACCGTCGGCCGTATCGGTTGGCAGGCCCGCTTCGACGGCGGCACCGTCAAGCCGTACGTGCAGGTGACCTACGATCACGAGTTCGAAGACACCAAGCAGGCCAGCGCCTGGGTGCAGAGCCTGCCGGACGTCGGCATGTACCGCGTGCCGGGCATGGACTTCGACAAGAACTATGCGACCGCCATCCTGGGCGCGCGCATGGAGCTGTTCGGCCTGCAGAGCAACATCGGCCTGAGCGCCACCACCCTGCAGAAGCGTGCGCAGGACGCGACGCTGTTTGCCAGCTTCAGCGGCAGCTTCTGATGCACACGACGGCAGGCCTGCGGGCCTGCCGTCACCGTCACCGTCACGGGCAAGCTGCAAGGGCCTGCCCGTTGCGTTTGAACACGTGCCCCGCATAGACTTGTCGGGCAACGCGGGCGTAGCTCAATGGTAGAGCTGTAGCTTCCCAAGCTACTGACGAGGGTTCGATTCCCTTCGCCCGCTCCATGTCTTCCAGCGGTTTGCGGCGTGTCAGCCGCTCCGCGCTACCCAGCCAGCGCGACAGCGCCTCGGCTCGGGCACTTCGATCCGCTTTGCCGCACAGTGATCGCGGGCATGCTGCCAGGTGAGTTTTCCTTGGCTCAGCGCCGCGCGACCGTCCTTAGCGCTGGAAAGCCTCCTCTGCGACCTTGCGGTCTGCTCGATCCAGTCACACGGACAGGTTCAGTTGTTGCTGGGATCGGACATGCTAGAAATCCGTCAACAATTGGTATCAATCGTTCGTTGTCCGGAGCGTGAATGATCGCTGCACTTGTGCCCATCAGGCGATGCTTTGATTTTTCGGGACGATCCAACCGGACAGAGTTCTGGTCGTTCTTCCTGCTTGCCGCTTTCTTGGCCGCGCTGAGCTACAGCTTGATGGAAGCTGGCTACTGGCTGATCGGCACACGGTTCTACAATTGGGAACTGGGCTTGCGTCTCAATAGCGTGGGGCAGGGCCTGGCAACGGTCGCGCTGGTATCTTTCCTCCCGCCCATGCTCGCACTGACCGTGCGCAGGTTGCACGACATTGATGAGTCGGGATGGTTTGTTGTCATTGCCTTCGTTCCTTTGGGGGTGTTCGTTCTGTTTCCGGTCATGCTGCTGCCCGGTAGCGAGGAAGAGAATCGATTTGGCGGGACGCAGGGATTGTCGGGGGGCTGAAAGTATCTGGCGCAGCGTTTGCCGGTGCCTGCTTGAGAGTGCGGACTTCGCGTCCGAGCGTGCAAGGCAGATTCCAAATCCGTATGTCCCCCCGACTTGCCCTCCGCTAGCGTGTTGCCCTCATTTCAAGGAGCGCGCCGGCATGCAACGCAGGAACGACCTGGTCAACGCACTGCATCAGATATTCCTTTCCGCGGGAATTGGCTCGGCCAAACAGGTTGAAGCGGTGCGCGCCCTGGGCAGGGCAGGTGGGCCGGAGGCCGCGCAGCGCATCGTGGAGATTTACAAGGATGCCTTCGGCGGGTCGACCGTCCAGATGGCGTGCATCGCCGCTCTGGGCGAGGCCGCACGCGGCTATCCAGCGGCGGAATGAAGGGGAAGCCCGGCACGCGGTGGTGCCGCCAGGCAACATCATCCGGTCGCAACGCTGCCACGCTATGCTTCGCGCCTGCCGACCGATCCCACTGCGATGAAGCTCGCCATCCTGTCCCGCAACACCCGGCTGTACTCCACCCGTCGGCTGGTCGAGGCCGCGCGCGCGCGCGGCCATACCGTGCGCATCCTGGACCCCCTGCGCTGCTACATGCGCATCGCCGCGGACGGCTTTTCCATGCACTACAAGGGCCGGCCGATGACCGGCGTGGATGCGGTCATCCCGCGCATCGGTGCTTCGGTCACCCGCTATGGCACCGCCGTGCTGCGCCAGTTCGAACTGATGGGCGCACGCACGCCCAATCCGTCCGACGCGATCCTGCGCTCGCGCGACAAGCTGCGGGCGCACCAGTTGCTGGCGGCCAAGGGCATCGACATGCCGGTCACCGTCTTTGGTGACAACCCGGATGACACCGTCGACCTGTTGTCCATGCTCGGCCCGCCGCCGCATGTGGTGAAGCTCAATGAAGGCACCCAGGGCCGTGGCGTGATCCTCACCGAGAAGGCCAGCGCCTCGCGCGGCATCGTCGAAGCCCTGCGTGGCCTGTATGCCAACTTCCTGATGCAGGAGTTCATCGGCGAGGCCAAGGGCGCCGACCTGCGTTGCTTCGTGGTCGGCGACCAGGTGGTGGCGTCGATGCAGCGCCAGGCGCCGGAGGGGGATTTCCGCTCGAACCTGCATGCCGGCGGCACGGCGGTGGCGTCCAAGGCCAGCCGGGCCGAACAGCAGGTGGCGGTGCGTTCGGCCAAGGCGCTGGGGCTGGGCGTCTGCGGGGTGGACCTGATCCGCTCCGAGCGCGGCCCGCTGGTGCTGGAGGTGAACTCCACCCCGGGCCTGGAAGGGATCGAGGCCGCCTGCGGGGTGGATGTGGCCGCACGCATCATCGAACATGTCGAGAAGATCAAAAAATCCTGATATTTCAGTGGCTTGAAATTAAATTCAGGCGAGGTTGGCGGGTTTAACGCTGCTTTAATCGCCCCGGGCGTAGCCTTCAACGAACCGCAGCTCTGCCTCTCAGCAGGATCGGTATCGGGATACAACTTCAGGCCCAGGCGGGTGCACCGCCTGGGTCTTTTTTATGCCCTGTGTCCCCCTGCCAAGGGGCCCTTGTGGGCACGTGGGGACACTCGTAGAGTTGGGCCTTCGTTCCGAAGGATCGGGAGGTTGGCGATGTACCGCACCACGATGATCGTGCTGTTGCTGTGCCTGCCTGGCGTTGCACTGGCCAAGCCGGAAAAGGCGGCTGTGCAGATGGACCGCCAGACCCCGGTGGCCGAGCAGGTCCGCCAGGTCGAAAAAGCCCTGCAGCAGGGCGACTACAACGAAATCTCCGCCGAGGACCGCAGTCAGGTCCAGCAGGCATTGGCGCGGATCACCCAGCGGATGGGCGAACGGCAGACCGTCCAGGAGCTGCCACCGCAGGTGCAGAACGACGTCTTCAACGATCAGGAGCGGGTCAACAGCATCCTGACGCGCGCCCACGACGACAGCCGCCAGATCTGCTCGTACCAGCGCACTACGGGCAGCAACATGCCCAAGAGCCGTTGCCTGACCGTGGCCGAACGGCGCCGCATCGAAGAGAAGGGCAAGGCCCTGCTCAACGACCAGCGCACCTACAGCAACTTGAACCCGGACTCCAAGCTTTAAGGCCGCCTGCACCCTGCCGGCCAGCACTTGCTGGCAGAGCGGGCATCCGCATACAGTCGGCGTTCACCTCAGACAGGGATTCGTTTGTCATGAAGCATCCAGTGATATCAGCGGTTCTGGTTTCGGCGTTGGCCCTGGTCGCTGCCTCGGCAGGGGCCAAGAGTGCCGAAGAGGTATTCCTGCCGGGCAAGCCGCTGCTGCAGCAGGTAGAGCGCATCGAGATCGAGCTCAACGATGGCGAAACCTATTCCGAGCTGCGTCAGGAAGAGCGCGGCAAGGTCCGCGAGACCCTGGTTCGCATCCGTGCCGCCGCCGAGCAGTACCCGACCAAGGACGCGATGCCTGAATCGGTACGAACTGAGGTCTTCAACGATCAGCAGGTCGTGAACACCGTTTTGACACAGGCGCGTGAAGATAGTCGTCTAATATGCCGACGTGAGAAGACCATTGGTTCCAACATGTCGTCCACGCAATGCATGACCGTCGCCGAGCGTGCTCGGCAGAAGGACAAGGCACAGCGCGACATGGGCCAGGCCCAGCGCGTCGGTAAATTCGTCAATTAGAGGTGACAGTGAGAATCCTGGTAATCGARGACAACAGCGACATTGCGGCCAATCTGGGCGACTACCTGGAGGACCGGGGCCACACCGTGGACTTCGCTGCCGACGGAGTGACCGGGTTGCATCTGGCTGTCGTGCACGAGTTCGACGCGATTGTCCTGGACCTCAACCTGCCGGGCATGGACGGTATCGAGGTCTGCCGCAAGCTTCGCAACGAAGCGCGCAAGCAGACCCCGGTGCTGATGTTGACCGCGCGCGATTCGCTGGACAACAAGCTCGCCGGCTTCGATTCCGGTGCTGACGACTACCTGATCAAGCCGTTCGCGCTGCAGGAAGTGGAAGTGCGTCTGAACGCCCTGTCGCGTCGCGGCAAGGGCGTGCAGACCCGCGTGCTGGAAACCGGAGACCTGGAATACAACCTSGACACGCTGGAAGTGCGCCGCCARGGCAAGCTGCTGCAGCTCAACCCGACCGCAYTGAAGATCCTGCAGGCGCTGATGGARGCSKCCCCGGCCGTSGTCACCCGSCAGGAGCTGGAAACCCGTGTCTGGGGCGAAGAGCTGCCGGACTCTGATTCGCTGCGCGTGCACATCCACGGCCTGCGCGCCGTGGTGGACAAGCCCTTTGAAGTGCCGATGATCCAGACCCGCCATGGCATCGGATACCGCATCGCTACGCCGGAAGCCTGATTCTGTGGCAAGCAAGGGGGAGCGCCGGCGCACGCCTTATCGGCGGCGCCTGCGCAGCCGCATCATCGTCTCGTTCGTGTTGTTGGGCTTCTGCCTGACGACACTGTTCGCGTTCGCCACCAACTGGGCCCGCATGCGGGTGGAAAACCAGCTGGTGGAAGACGTGATGAACCGCAACATCAGCGAGTACGTGCGGCGTTATTACGAAAGCCCGGACCGCAACCCCGACCTGCCGGTGCAGCAGATGCGCGCGCGCCTGATCAAGCCGGACAAGTTCGAAGCCCTGCGCGAGGAGGAGCCGGACTGGTACGAGTTCAAGGACGGCCTGTACAACATGGGCGGTGTGGACGAGCGCGGCGAGCGCTATTCCTACAAGCTGGCCGTGCGCAAGACTCCCGATGCTTGGGCGTTCCTGGCCTACGACATGACCGACAGCGTCCGCGGTGGGCAGCAGCTCAACCGCGCGCTGTTCCTGTCGGTGCTGGTATTCAGCCTGCTGTCGCTGGTGCTGGGCTGGTGGTCGGCCTCCAAGGTGATGAAGCCGGTCTCGGATCTGGCCGCGCGCCTGCGTGCGTACCGTGGCGGTACCAGTGAGCCCGAGCCGTTGGCGCCGCGCTTCCCGGATGACGAAGTGGGCCAGTTGGCACAGGCGTTGGATGACTATTCCTCGCGGCTGACCGAAGTGGTGCAGCGCGACCGTGAGTTCAATGCCGATGTCAGCCACGAGCTGCGCACGCCGTTGGCGGTGATCCGTGGCGCCACTGAGCTTCTGCTGACCCGCCCCGGCCTGGACGAAAAGGTGCTGCAGCGCCTGCAGCGCATCCAGCGTGCCGAGCAGCAGTGCAGCGATCTGATCGGCGCGCTGCTGCTGCTGTCGCGCAACGAACGCGGGCAGGGCAGCAGCAATGTGGCCCGGGTGGCCGAACAGCTGCTGGACGCGCACCGCGCCCAGTTGGGTGGCAAGCCGCTGGAGCTGCACCTGGATGGCGAACGCGATCTGGTCATCGATGCCCCCGAAGCGGCGCTGTCGGTGGCGCTGGGCAACCTGATCGGCAATGCGGTGAAGTATTCGCAGGATGGCGAGGTGCGCGTGCATGTGGGCGCCAACGCCGTGTCGGTGACCGACAGCGGGCCGGGCCTGAGCGAGGAAGATGCCGCCAAGCTGTTCCAGCGCGGCTACCGCGGTACCCATGCCGGCCACTCGCAGGGCGGTGGCATTGGCCTGTCGATCGTCAGCCGCCTGTGCGATCTGTACGGCTGGCAGGTAAGCGTGCGCCCGGGCGGCGCCCGCGGCGTGATCGCCACGCTGACGTTCTCGCCGAAGCCGCTGTAACCCATTCTGGCTGCTGCTTTGCTGGGGGCCGACCTTGGTCGGCACGAATCCATCCGTCGCCAAAATCTCCCACTCGGCGCGAAATGTCGCATGCAACGCCAATTCAGCTTCCGCGAAGGCGCGGCGCTTCTGGTCCAGCACGACACCTGCGTGATGCATTCCGCGCCCTGCGCGTGTCACAACGCACGGTTCCGCAGACGGTTGGGCCGCATGGCGTTTTCGCCTCATGACCGCAATGCATGCAGCTGGCGAGATGGCACGGTCGGGGTCATCGCCCCGGCCGGGATTGGCGTCCTGAATAAACCCGACAACTTGAAAGCTCCAGATGCGCTTTGGCCATCGTGGAAAATGCATCGCATGCCTTCTGCTTCGGCGGGCGGTGCGTGGGGACTCGCAAGAGTCCGCTGGAGTCTTTTTCCTTGCTTTCGAGTTGTTGGGTCTCCGGTACGCCAACCCGCACCGTCCGCCACCCCGCATCCGCGGGTGGCCTTGCCGTCTGCGAGGAGCATTGCCATGTCTGCACGCACTACCTATCCGAACCTGCGCCGCCTGGTTGGCGAATCCGCCGATCAGTTGCCGGCCGACATCGCCGAACGCATCGAAGATGTACTGGCCGAACCCAGCGACCTGCTGCCCGCGCTGATGGCACGCATGGATGGCCGCGACAACGCCGATGGCCAGACCCGGAAGGGCACCGGTCTCAGTCCGTCGCAGGCCGTAACCCTGGCCAGCCTCAGCCGTACCCTAGCCGGTCTCAATGCGCTGATCCAGATGCTGCACGCCGCCGAAGCGGCACGCGTGCAGGGCAGCGCGGGCCAGCAACTGCCGCCGGATGTAGTGGAAGGTCTGTTGCTGGCCGCCCGCGAACTGGCCCGCTACGCCCGCCAGCAGCTGGAGTAGATCCACGCCATGCGTGGATGCTCATCCCCGCACCGCGCGCCTGTTCCATGGGCATTCAATAGCGCCGGGCCACGCCCGGCGGTTGTTACCAGATCAGACCGGCAGTCGAGCAAGCACGACGCCCGTCACGCCGCAGGCTCCAATTCGGATCGTGACAGTGTGTCAGTCATCGGCGTGCATGAGCCCGTGCGCAAGCACGAACTCCTGCGCAGTCTCGTCCCCACCTTCAGCGGCCCGCCTGATCCAGGCAAGGGCCTCTGTCCTGGCCTGCTTCACTCCCTTGCCATGGAGCAAAGCAAGGCCGTACTCGTACATCGCCGGGGGATAACCTGCCTCGGCTGCCGATTTGAAGCAGGTGGCCGCGCGCGCAACATCGATTTCCACTGAGTCGCCGAACAGATGGCGCATGCCGAGTTGCAAAATCGCCGGGGCATAGTTCTTCGCGGCTGCGGCGCGGAGCTGACGGATGGAGCGCTCCTCAAACACTTCGGACGTTTCGCCGGATATGCTCAGATGGGCGGCGAGAAAAACAGCCTCGCCACCATCCGAGTCCAAATGGGCGCGGATGTGCTCCAATGCGGCCGTGATCTGGCCGTCATTCAATAGTCTTTCAAAGACTGTTGTTATTTGTGTCGGCAGCTTCATGGCGAACCGGCGGGTATCGTAGGCAAAAGGACGGTTGCCCAAGGATTTCCGGGAAACGTCGACACAAGGGCGAGGCATGTCGAGGCGTAGATCAAAACGTGAATCAAAACGTAGATCAAAACGTAGATCAAAACGTAGGCCCCTTGTCATACTGTTCGGTCTGGCCCTCGCCGCCTGCTCGGCTTTGAGCGGTTGGGCAGTGCTRCACTATGAAGTCAGCGAACTGTCCGGTCGGTGCCGCGTGTTCTGTGGCGTGGGCACGATGGTCAAGCATCTCTTCGGGCCGTTGGCGTATCAATGGGGTGTTGCGATGATCTTCTTTTTTGTCGCAGTCCTGTGTGTGGATCTGGCAATCCGCCGGGGCATTCAAGGTCGCTGATTGCCTCGGGGGTGTGAATTGCCCCGGCCGGGACATCCCCCTGCGCGCGATGCAGATCACCCAGGAGGCGACATCAGCCATGCAGGGTGAAGCCCGCCCTTACCCGGGAGCCAACCCCAGATACCGCAGATGCAACCGCTCGACCTGCGCCTGCAGGTCATCCGGATGGCCATCATTGACCAACACGTCATCGGCCAGCGCCAAGCGCTGTGCGCGGGTGGCTTGGGCGGCGATCATCTGGTCGGCCAGCGCGGCGTCGATGCCGTCGCGCTGCATCAGCCGGGCGTGCTGCACGGCTTCCGGGGCATCCACCAGCAGCACCCGGTCCAGCCACGGATAGGCCTGGCGACCGCCCACTTCGGTCAGCAGCGGGATCGCCGCCAGCGCATAGGGGCTGGCGGCCTGTTCGCACTGCTGCTGCATCAGCCGGCGGATGGCCGGGTGGGTGATCGCTTCCAGCGCCGTCCGCTCGGCCGGGTCGGCAAAGATGTGGGCGCGCAGGCGCGCCCGGTCCAGGGCGCCGTCGGCGAGCAGCATGTCTGCACCGAAGCGCACGGCAATCAGGGCGAGGGCAGGGCTGCCCACCGCCACCACCGCACGTGCGGCCAGGTCGGCGTCGGCCACGACAATCCCCAGCGCCTCGAAGCGCCGGGTTACTTCACTCTTGCCCGAGGCGATGCCGCCGGTCAGGCCCACCACATACTGGCTCATGGGGACTCCCCTCAGCGCAGCCCGCTCATCACCAGATACTGGTTCAGCAGGGGCTCGCCCCACATGAAGAACAGCCAGCCGGCCAGTGCCAGGTAGGGGCCGAACGGAATCGGTGTCGCCCGGTCACGGCCGCGGCTGTACAGCCAGATCGAGCCGATGAGGGCGCCCAGCACCGACGACATAAGGATGATCGGCAGGATGCCCTTCATCCCGCACCACGCGCCCAGTGCGGCCAGCAGCTTGAAGTCGCCGTGGCCCATGCCTTCCTTGCCGGTCAGCTGCTTGAACAGCCACCACACCGACCACAGCGACAGGTAGCCCAGCAGGGCGCCGAGCAGGGCCGGTTTGGCGGGCATGTACAGGTTGTCGATGCTGCCGATCAACCCCAGCCACATCAGCGGCAGGGTCAATTGATCCGGTAGCAGCTGGGTGCGCAGGTCGATGCCGGACAGGGCGATCAGGAAGCAGGTCAGCACGATCGCACCGAAGCCCTGCCAGCCGAAGCCGAACTGCCACACACAGGCCAGCACCATCACCGCGGTCAGGGCCTCCACCAGCGGGTACTGGATGGAGATGGGCGCCTTGCAGTGGCGGCACTTGCCGCCCTGGATCATCCAGCTGAACAGCGGGATGTTCTCGTACCAGGCCAGCTTGTGCTTGCAGTGCGGGCAGTGCGAAGGCTCCACCACGATGCCCGGCGGGGGCGGTTCGTAGAAGTCCGGCTCCTCCAGAACCTCGCGCGCATCGCGCTTCCACTGCCATTCCAGCCGCTTGGGCAGGCGCAGGATGACGACGTTCAGGAAGCTGCCCAGAAGCAGTCCCAGGCCGGCCGCGGCGGGATAGCCGAGGCCGGGATGCTGGTCGAGAAATGCCATGTATGTTTTATCCGACGACGGAAGCGAGCTTGAAAATCGGCAGGTACATGCCGATGACCATGCCGCCGACGATGGTACCAATGATCACCATAATGACCGGTTCCAGCAGGCTGCTCAGGGCGTCAACGGCATTGTTGACCTCCTGCTCATAGTACTCGGCCACCTTGAACAGCATGGCATCCAAGGCGCCCGCCTCTTCGCCGATGCCGGTCATCTGGATGACCATGTGCGGGAACAGGTTGGTCTGTTTCATGGAAACGTTGACCGGGTAACCGACAGACACGTCGTCGCGCATTCTCAATACGGCATGCTCGTAAACCGTATTGCCGGTCGCGCCGGCCACGATGCTTAGTGCCTCTACCAGCGGTACGCCGGCCTTGAAGGTCACGGCGGTGGTGCGGGCAAAGCGCGCAATCGAACTGTTGTGCATGATCTGCCYGATTACCGGCAGCTTCAGAACAAGTCGGTCGATACTGTGTTGTAGCTTCGGTGAGCGCTTATAGGCGGCGATGAAGCCGACTATCGAACCGATGATGAGCAGCAGAATCAACCACCACCACGAGACCATGAACCGGGACAGGTTGACGATGAACTGGGTAAAGGCGGGGAGGTCCGCGCCGAAGCCTTTAAACACGTCCTCAAACTGAGGTACTACCCAGACCAACAGGATGCCGCTGACCAGCAGGGCAACCGCAAGCACCATGGCCGGGTAGAACATCGCTTTCTTGATCTTGCCCTTCAGGGCCTCAATGTTCTCTTTATAGTTGGCGACAGTGTCCAGTACTGTCTCCAGAACGCCGGCGCCTTCACCAGCCCGTACCAGGTTGCGGTAGAGCTCGTCGAACTGTACCGGGTACTTGCTGACAGCCTCATAGAGCGACGAGCCGCCTTCAATATCGGTGCGCAGGCCAKCCACCATCTTCTTCATGCGCGGGTTCTTGTGCCCGTTCGCGATGATGTCCAGCGAGCCTACAATGGGTACGCCCGACTTCATCATGGTGGCCATCTGCCGACTGAAGAAGGCAATTTCCTTCGGCGTGATCTTGCTCCCGGCCGCGCCAAATAGAGGCTTGGGCTTAAGTTTGACCATACCGGGATTTATGCCCTGACGGCGCAACTCGGCCCGCAGCAGGTTCGCATTCTTCGCGGCCTGCTCTCCCTTCATCTTCACGCCCCGCTTGTCGGTCCCCTCCCAGACAAACGGCTGCAGCTCCATGGTGCTACGCGCCACGGGCCCCTTCTTGATCGCACTGCGACTGACAGACATATCGGCTCCCCAAGACCCACCATCCCCAGGCGGGCATCTAGCCGTCGATGGTAGCGGGTTCATGCCCGTCTGGGCAGTTGCCGGAGGGCCCATCATGCGAATTCGTGCCGGGTGCCGACCAAAGGTGACGCACTGCGTCACATTRCCGCGTCCATCGCAGATTCGTACTCCGGGGGTTCCCATCCGTGAAATAGCTGCCATCATGGGCGTGGGGAAATCCAGGGGGAGGCGTGCCGGGGTTGGCACGCAACCTGCGTTGATCCACCCGCAGGGGACAGGAGCCCGCTCAACCGGCCACGGCCGGATCGATCCTGTGCTCTGAACATCAACCACTACTATCTTGGGGACGTACCAAATGAAGAACCAGAAGGGCTTCACCCTTATCGAACTGATGATCGTCGTTGCGATCATCGCCATCCTGGCCGCAATCGCCCTGCCGATGTACCAGGACTACGTGGCCAAGTCGCAGACCGCTGCGGGCCTGGCCGAAGTCACCAGCGGCAAGACCGCCGCTGAAGTTGCACTCAACGAGGGCAAGGACTTCGCTGATCCCGCCGACATCGGTCTGAAGGTTTCGACCCGCTGCCCGACCGTCACCGTGAAGGGCACCGCCTCGTCCGGTGCGGCTTCGATCGCTTGCACCCTGGCCGGCAACTCGCAGGTGAAGGACAAGACCATCACCCTGACCCGCGCCACTGCGGACGGTACTTGGACCTGTGCCACGACCGTGCTGAAGAAGTACTCCCCGACGGGCTGCACCGGCGCCTAATACGCTCCGGAAGAAGCCCCGCGAAAGCGGGGCTTCTTTCGTTTGCAGGGACGGTAATTCACTCATGAGCTGGGGGAGCCATGAATCGAACTAGAGGTTTCACGCTGATCGAGCTGATGATCGTGGTCTCCATCATCGCCATCCTCGCCGCTATCGCGTTGCCGATGTATCAAAATTACGTAGCCAAGGCCGATCTGGCGGCTGCCCTGTCGGATATCCGGCCGGGCAAGACGACGATGGAGTCCGTTGCACAAGACAACCAGAACGCGGCTCTGGTCAACGCGGAGTACATTGGGCTTAAGCCAAGTACGAGATGCTCTGCGGTTTCGGCGGAACTGGCCGCCACGGGTGTGGGCAGCATAACCTGCACCTTAGTTGGTGGCGCACCCGTTTTAGGCAAGAATTTGATCCTACGCCGGGCAGCCGACGGTACTTGGAGCTGCGACGGCAGCGCCTTTGAAGCACGCTATCGTCCAACGGGCTGCTGATCACATTTCAGCCGGCAATGGGATGTTGGGCGACCCTTGACGGGGCTATCATCCCCGGGGGAGTCAGGATCGAGCCTGCCGGGCCGGCAACGCCGGGCAAGGCAGCGTTGCTCATGGATTGGCGATGCCGCTGGCCGATGCTCGCGGCAGGTTCTGCTGCCCTGTGTGGTGCCCCTGGAGGGCGCACCGCATTGCCAGACCCATGAGCCAAGGATTTCTATGAACGCCGTTACCACCGCCAATCTCGTCGGCATCACCGGCCTGGCCCGCCGCCTCGTCCAGGACGGCGCGCTGGACGAAGTCGCTGCCCGCGATGCCATGGCCAAGGCGGCCGCCGCTCGCCAGCCGCTGCCGACGTGGTTCGCGCAGAACAAGCTGGTCAGCGCCTCGCAGCTCGCCGCCGCCAACGCGGTCGAATTCGGCATGCCGCTGTTCGACRTGTCCACGTTCGACAGCAGCCAGAACGCGATGAGCCTTGTCAGCGAAGAGCTGCTGCGCAAGCACAACGTGCTGCCGCTGTTCAAACGCGGCGGCAAGCTGTTCGTCGGCACCAGCAACCCCACCCATTCGCTGGATGAGATCAAGTTCCACACCAATCTGGTGGTTGAGCCGATCCTGGTGGACGAGGACCAGATTCGTCGCACGCTGGAGCAGTGGCATGCCAGCCACGACACGATGGGGGATGCGCTAGGTGGCGACGATGACGGCATGGCCAACCTCGATGTTGGCGGTGGCGACGACGACATGGCCAGCACCGACAGCGGTATCGACGCCAAGGGCGACGACACCCCGGTGGTCAAGTTCGTGAATAAGGTATTGGTCGACGCTATCCGCAAGGGCGCGTCGGACATCCACTTCGAGCCCTACGAAGACGACTACCGCGTGCGTCTGCGCATCGACGGCCTGCTGAAGATGGTCGCGCGCGCGCCGAACAAGCTCAACCAGCGCATCGCCGCGCGCCTGAAGGTGATGGCGCAGCTGGATATCGCCGAAAAGCGCGTGCCGCAGGACGGGCGCATCAAGCTCAACCTGTCCAAGACCCGGCAGATCGACTTCCGCGTCAGCACGCTGCCTACGCTGTTCGGTGAGAAGGTGGTGCTGCGTATCCTCGATGGCAGCGCGGCCAAGCTGGGCATCGACAAGCTGGGTTACGAGCCGGACCAGCAGAAGCTGTTCCTGGAGGCGATCCACAAGCCGTACGGCATGGTGCTGGTGACCGGTCCGACCGGTTCGGGCAAGACGGTGTCGCTGTATACCGCGCTGGGCATCCTCAACGACGAGACCCGCAACATCTCCACCGCGGAAGATCCGGTGGAAATCCGCCTGCCGGGCGTGAACCAGGTGCAGCAGAACAACAAGCGCGGCATGACCTTTGCCGCGGCGCTGCGTTCGTTCCTGCGACAGGATCCGGACATCATCATGGTCGGCGAAATCCGCGATCTGGAAACGGCGGAAATTGCGATCAAGGCTGCGCAGACCGGTCACATGGTGCTGTCCACGCTGCATACCAACGATGCGCCGCAGACCATCGCGCGCCTGATGAACATGGGTATCGCGCCGTACAACATCACCAGCTCGGTGACGCTGGTGATTGCCCAGCGCCTGGCGCGCCGCCTGTGTTCGAACTGCAAGCGCCCGGCCAATCTGCCGGAGCATGCGCTGCTGGCCGAGGGCTTCACCCAGGCGCAGCTGGATGCGGGCATCGAACTGTATGAGGCGGTGGGCTGCGACGAATGCACCGAGGGCTACAAGGGCCGTACCGGCCTCTACCAGGTGATGCCGATGACCGACGAGATCGCGACCATCGTGCTGGCGGGCGGCAACGCGCTGCAGATTGCCGAGGCTGCGCAGGCGATCGGCGTGAATGACCTGCGGCAGTCGGCGTTGAAGAAGGCGGCCGCGGGCGTGACCAGCCTGGCCGAGATCAATCGCGTCACCAAGGATTGATGCCGTAGATCCACGCCATGCGTGGATGGGCGGTGCACGGGGTTGCCGGCCAGCGGCCGGCACTACCATTTCGACGCAGAACGGGCGGTTGATCCACGCCATGCGTGGATGGGGTAACCAGTAGATCCACGCCCTGCGTGGATGACGCGGTACATGAGGTTGCCGGCCAGCGGCCGGCACTACCATTCCGACGCAGAACGGGCGGTTGATCCACACCATGCGTGGATGGGCAACCAGTAAATCCACGCCATGCGTGGATGGGCGATGCACGGGGTTGCCGGCCAGCGGCCGGCATCACCATTCCGACGCAGAACGGCCGGTTGATCCACGCCATGCGTGGATGGGCAACCAGTAGATCCACGCCATGCGTGGATGGTCGGTGCACGGGGTTGCCGGCCMGCGGCCGGCACTACCTATTCCATCCCCAGCTTCTTCAGCTTGTAGCGCAGCGCACGGAAGGTGATGCCCAGCTGCGCGGCAGTGCGGGTCTTGTTCCAGCGGTTTTCTTCCAGCGCGCGCTGGATCGCACTGCGCTCGAGCTGCTCGATATACGAGGGTAGGGCGGCACTGCCTGGATGCAGATCCACAACGGCTTCAGCGTGCGCAGCGCTGCCGGGTGAGCGAGGCGCATGCTGCGGCAGGCGCAGGTCGTCGGCGCCGATACGGTCTTCCTCGGCCAGTGCCAGCGCGCGTTCGAGGATGTTCTCCAGCTCGCGCACGTTGCCGGGGAAGCCGTACTGGGCCAACGCGTCCAGCGCCGACGGCGCCAGCAGCGGGGTGGCGCGGCCGTGGCTGCGGGCCAGCCGCGCCAGGATCGACGCGGCCAGCGCGGGCAGGTCCTGGCGACGCTCGCGCAGCGGCGGTACGCGCAGTTCGATGACGTTGATGCGGTAGTAGAGGTCGTGGCGGAAGCGCCCGTCTTCGACCAGCTCGGCCAGATCCTTGTGGGTGGCCGAGAGGATGCGCACGTCCACCGGTTCTTCGCTGGGGGCGCCCACCGCGCGCACCGATTTTTCCTGGATCGCACGCAGCAGCTTCACCTGCATCTGCAGCGGCAGCTCGGCCACTTCATCCAGGAACAGGGTGCCGCCGTGTGCGGCCTGGAACAGTCCCGGCTTGTCGGCATGGGCGCCGGTGAAGCTGCCCTTGCGGTGGCCGAAGAACTCGCTCTCCATCAACTCGGTGGGAATGGCGCCACAGTTGACCGGCACGAACGGCCCAGCGGCGCGTGCACCCTGAGCATGGATGGTGCGTGCAACCAGTTCCTTGCCCACCCCGGATTCGCCCAGGATGTAGACCGGTGCCTGGCTGCGCGCAACCTTGCCGATGGTGGCGCGCAGCACGTCCATCGCCGGCGATTCGCCGAGCAGACGTGCGGCCTGTTCGGCGGCGGGACCGGCAACCGGGCGTTCGCTGTTGTTGAGTTCCAGCGCATGCTTGACCAGGCCGCGGAGCACGGTGATGTCCACCGGCTTGCTGACGAAATCGAAGGCACCGGCTTTCAGCGCTTCCACGGCCAGGTCCATGCTGCCGAAGGCGGTGATCATCGCCACTGGCGTGCGCGGATAGTGCTGGGCGATCTCGCTGACCAGTTCGATGCCATTGCCATCGGGCAGGCGCATGTCGGTTATGCACAGGTCATAGGGATTGCTGGCCAGCAGTTCGCGGGCTTCGGCGAGGTTGGCGGCGGTGCTGATGCGCAGGCCCATGCGGCCGAGGGTCAACACCAGCAGTTCGCGGATATCGCGTTCATCGTCGACGACGAGGGCGCTGCGGGTTTCGTTCATGGGTGGGAAAGATAGCCGAGGGTGTGGAAGGCGACAAATGTTTGACGCACCGAATCAGTGCGGAAGCAGGGTGTGCGGGCCGGGCAGTACCAGGCGGAAGCAGGAGCCGCCGGCGGGGACGGGGATGTAATCCAGCCGCGCCTGGTTGGCCCTGCACAGCTCGCGGGCGATATAAAGGCCCAGGCCGGTGCCGTGCTCGGAGGTGGTGAAGAAGGGGCGGAACAGTTGCGCGGCGACGGTCTCGGGGATGCCGGGGCCACGGTCCATCACGTCGATCACCGCACTTCGCTCGTGCTGGGCCACGCGCAGCCGCACGCGCGCGGGCTGCTCGCCGATGCGGCCGTACTTGAGGGCGTTGTGCACCAGCACGGTCAGCACCTGGTACAGGTGGCGCGGGTCGACCTGGGCCGGCACAGAGGTGTCGTTGATGATCGGTTCGATGCTGTCGGTTTCCAGCGTCTGGCCCTGCTTGTACTCCAGCACGAAGCGGCGCACGAAGGCGGCCAGGTCGACATTTTCCGGGTTGGCGCGTTCGCGCCGGGCCAGGCCCAGCACGCTTTCAACGATGCCGTTGGTGCGCTGGCACTGCTGGTGGATGATCTGCAGCAGGCGGCGGTCGCTTTCGTTGAAGCCGGTGCCTTCCTCCAGCAGCTGCACGGCGTAGTTGATGGCCGCCAGCGGGTTGCGGATCTCGTGCGCGAGGCTGGCCGAGAAGCGCCCCATCGCCGACAGGGTGAGCGATTCGGCGCGGCGCGAGACCACGCTGGAGTCGTCCAGGAACACCAGCACCAGGTCGCTGCCGGCCAGCAGGCGGGCGAAGCGTGGCTGCACTTCCGGCTGGTCGGGGTTGAGTTGCAGCGGCATTTCATCCTGTGCCCAGCCGTTGCGCCAGCGTTGCAGGCGCCGGGCAAGTTCGGGGGCGACACTGGCCAGGTCGAGGCGGCCCGAATCACTGTTGCCATCGCGGTCGCCCAGCAGGATCGAGGCAGCTTCGTTGGCCAGGGTGATGCGGTTGTCGGCATCCACCACCACCACGCCGGTGCGCATGCGGCGGATGATCAGTTCGTTGATCTGGAACAGGTTGGCCACTTCGTCGCCACGCTGGTTGGCCAGCTGCTGGTTGCGGCGTGCACGGTTGCCGACCTGGTAGCTGATGAAGGCCAGCGCCAGGTAGCTGGTGGCGAACATCGCCAGTTCGGCCAGGGTGCGGGTGGGATCGCCGCCTTCCAACACTTTCCACAGGTATTCGGCGGCGGTGGCGACGCTGGCGGCCAGCGCCAGCACCAGGCCCCAGCTGAGCGGCAGCAGGGTGGCGGCGGCGGCGATGTTGAACAGCAGCGACATCGAGATGCCGGCGCTGGCGCCGGGCAGGGCGTGCGCCAGCAGGCTGGCGGCGACGATGTCCAGCAGCACGCCGCCAACCACGATCGGCCGCAGCCAGCGTTCGTTGCGGCCGATCACCAGCCACAACAGGGACAGCAGCAGATAGGCGGCGCCGACCGAATAGGCCAGGCGCGGGTGATGCGCTTCGCCGACCATGGCCGACAACGGGCTGTACAGCAGGGCGGCGATGACCGAGGCGATCAGCACCCGGTACAGGGCGAAGAAATACAGCTCGCGCCGCGGTATCGATTCGATGCGGTCGATCAATGAAGCACTGGGTGACACGCCGGAACTCCCCTTCTGGCTGCCTGGAACTGGGTCATGACGGCGGTGGGCCGAACCTGCCCGACGTCCCCCGATCGTCGGATCTGCTCGCTGCCCGGTTGCCGGCACCGTGGGTCGAATTTATGGGGCCAGTATAGGGCGCCTGTACCGGGCTGGGCTGCGCAGTCGGCCCGGGCGGGCGTTTGCGGTGTGATCCAGGCCGTGCCGCAACTGCCTGAATGACCATGGAAATCTGGCCGGTTCGGGCCTTTTGTCCATACTTCTTTGCGCCCCGGCGCCGGCTCGGCCACAATAGTGGGCCCGCCGCGGTCCATGCCGGCGCCCCGCCGGGGCCCTGAGGAATTGCGTGCGGTCGTTCCTATTCCCACGGTGACGCATGAATTTCCACGAATACCAGTCAAAACAACTGCTTGCCGAGTACGGCATCCCGGTCCCGGCCGGCAAGGTCGCTGCGACCCCGGACGAAGCTGTTGCCGCTGCCAACTCCCTGGGCCAGGGCCCCTGGATGGTCAAGGCGCAGATCCACGCTGGCGGCCGCGGCAAGGCTGGCGGCGTCAAGTTCTGCAAGACCACCGACGACGTGAAGGCCGCTGCGGCCAAGATGCTCGGCACCAAGATGGCCACCTACCAGACCGCTGGCGTTGAACTGCCGGTCAACCTGGTGCTGGTGACCACCGCTGGCGAGATCGTCAAGGAACTGTACCTGTCGGTGCTGGTTGACCGTGGCACCAAGACCATCACCTACATCGCTTCTTCGGAAGGCGGCGTGGAGATCGAGCAGGTCGCCGCTGAAACCCCGGAGCTGATCCACTCGCTGAACGTCGACTTCGTCGAAGGCGTGCAGGGTTACCACGGTCGTGATTTCGGCTTCAAGCTGGGCCTGACCGCCAAGCAGGCCGGCCAGTTCGCCAACATCATGGTGAACCTGTACCGCCTGTTCAACGAAAAGGACCTGGCGCTGGTTGAAATCAACCCGCTGGCCATCCTGGACGACGGCAACCTGTACGCGCTGGACGGCAAGTTCGACAGCGACGACAACGCCGCGTTCCGCCAGAAGGCCCTGGTCGCCATGCGCGACAAGACCCAGGAAGATCCGACCGAAGTGATCGCTTCGGAGCTGGACATCAACTACGTCACCATGGACGGCAACATCGGCTGCATGGTCAACGGCGCMGGYCTSGCCATGGCCACCATGGACGTCATCAAGCTCAACGGCGGCGAGCCGGCGAACTTCCTGGACGTGGGCGGCGGCGCCAACAAGCAGCGCGTCATCGAAGCGTTCAAGCTGATCCTGTCCTCGGACAAGGTCGAAGGCATCTTCGTCAACATCTTCGGCGGCATCGTCCGCTGCGACATGATTGCCGAAGGCATCATTGCCGCCGTGAAGGAAGTGGGCGTCAAGGTTCCGGTCGTGGTGCGTCTGGAAGGCACCAACGTGGAAGAAGGCAAGCAGTTGCTGCGTGACAGCGGCATGGCCATCATCCCGGCCGACAACATCAACGACGGTGCCAAGAAGGTCGTCGAAGCTGTCAAGAACGCCGCCTGATCCGACACCGAAGGAAATCCAATGTCAGTTTTGATCAATAAGAACACCAAGGTGATCGTGCAGGGCTTCACCGGCCAGCAGGGCACCTTCCACGCCACTCAGATGATCGAGTACGGCACCCAGGTTGTTGGCGGCGTGACCCCGGGCAAGGGTGGCACCACCCATATCGACCTGCCGGTCTTCAACACCGTTGCCGACGCCGTGCAGAGCACCGGCGCCAACGCTTCGGTCATCTACGTGCCGCCGCCGTACGCGGCTGACGCGATCCTGGAAGCCGCTGCTGCCGGCATCAAGGTCATCGTCTGCATCACCGAAGGCATCCCGGTGCTGGACATGCTGCGCGTCAAGAACGTGCTGACCCGTTCGCATCCGGACACCGTGCTGATCGGGCCGAACTGCCCGGGCGTCRTCACSCCRGGCGAGTGSAAGATCGGCATCATGCCGGSCMACATYYWYAAGCCRGGCMAGATCGGCATCGTGTCGCGTTCGGGCACSCTGACCTATGAAGCSGTSAAGCAGACYACCGAAGTCGGCCTGGGTCAGTCGACATGCATCGGCATCGGTGGTGACCCGATCAACGGCCTGAACTTCGTCGACTGCCTGAAGCTGTTCAACGAAGACCCGCAGACCGAAGGCATCATCATGGTCGGCGAAATCGGCGGCGACGCTGAAGAAGCCGGTGCCGAGTACATCAAGAACCACGTGAAGAAGCCGGTCGTCGGTTTCATCGCGGGTGCTTCGGCTCCGGCCGGCAAGCGCATGGGCCACGCCGGTGCGATCGCATCGGGCGGCAAGGGCACTGCCGAAGGCAAGTTTGCTGCCATGGAAGCTGCTGGCGTCGTCACCGTGCGTTCGCCGGGCGACCTGGGCGCTGCCATCGCCAAGCTGGTGAAATAAGATCGACTGCCTTCGGCAGACGATTCTGTAGAGCCGGCCGTTGGTCGGCTGCTTGAAACAGAAGGGCCGCCTCAGGGCGGCCTTTCTGCGTCTGGGCATCCGCTGGGCATGGCCCGGCGCTACCAGAATGGTCCACGCGGTAGCGCCGGGCCATGCCCGGCGAGCGCATGTCGCGGCGCTACAATGTGCGTATTGCAACCACAGGCTGGACCCTCATGGCTTCGATCCGCATCGCGATGGCGCAGTTCGACTTCCCGGTTGGCGATGTCGCCGGCAACACCGAGCGCATCATCGAGATGATCGGCCAGGCGCGCGATGAGTACGGCGCCGGGCTGGTGATGTTCCCCGAGCTGGCAGTCAGCGGCTATCCGCCGGAGGACCTGCTGCTGCGCCCGGGCTTCCTGTACGAGTGCGAGCAGGCGATGACCCGCATTGCTGCTGCGTGCCGTGGCATCACCGCTGTAGTGGGCTGGCCACAGGCCGCCGGTGCGGTGGTCTACAACGCGGCCAGCGTGCTGCGCGATGGCCTGGTGGAGCAGACGTACCGCAAGCGCGAACTGCCCAATTACGCGGTGTTCGACGAGCGCCGCTACTTCGATGTCGACCCGGACGGTGGCAGCTGCGTGTTCGAGGTCGACGGCATCCCGGTCGGCCTGCTGATCTGCGAGGACCTGTGGTTCGCCGAGCCGCTGGCCGATACGGTGCGTGCCGGCGCGCAGCTGGTGGTGGTGCCCAATGCCTCGCCGTACGAGCGTGGCAAGCATGCCCAGCGTGACGCTGTGCTGGCTGCACGTACCCGCGAAAGCGGCGCGGCGATCGCCTACCTCAACGTGGTGGGCGGCCAGGACGCGCTGGTGTTCGATGGTGCATCGGTGGTGGCCGATGGAGATGGCACGGTGCACCCGGCCGCGGCGGCCTTCGTCGACCAGTGGCTGGTGGTGGACTACGACGGCGCTACCCGCCGCTTCCTGCCGCAGGTATGGATGGACGACGGCGACGAGAGCATGGATGCGCTGGCCTGGCGCGCGGTCACCCGCGGCATCCAGGACTACTGCAGCAAGAACGGTTTCAAGAAGGTGTGGCTGGGTCTGTCCGGTGGCATCGACTCGGCGATCGTGCTGGCCATGGCGGTCGATGCACTGGGCGCGAAGAACGTGACGGCGGTGCGCCTGCCGTCGCGCTATACCGCCGGGATGTCCAACGACCTGGCCGCCGAGCAGTGCGAGGCGCTGGGCGTGAAGCTGGAAGCCGTTTCCATCGAGCCGGCGTTCCAGGGCCTGATGCAGGCGCTGGCGCCGATGTTCGAGGGCACTACGCCGGATGTGACCGAGGAGAATTTGCAGTCGCGCAGCCGTGGCGTGATCCTGATGGCACTGGCCAACAAGTTCGGTGGCCTGCTGCTGACCACCGGCAACAAGAGCGAGTACGCGGTCGGCTACGCCACCATCTATGGCGACATGTGCGGGGGGTACGCGCCGCTGAAGGACCTGTACAAGACCGAGGTGTTCGGCCTGTCCAAGTGGCGCAACACCGTTGGCGGTGCGCCGGTGATCCCGCCGGCGGTGATCAGCCGCCCGCCCTCGGCCGAACTGCGCGAAAACCAGACCGACCAGGATTCGCTGCCGGCCTACGACGTGCTGGACGGCATCCTGTACCGCTACATCGACCAGGAGCAGTCGCGCACGGAGATCGTCGCTGCAGGCTATGACGCGGCGGTGGTGGATCGTGTGCTGCGGCTGGTGCGGATCAGCGAGTGGAAGCGCCACCAGGCCGCGCCGGGCCCGAAGGTCTCGCGCCGCGCGTTCGGGCGTGAGCGCCGCTACCCGATCAGCAACGGCTACAAGAGCTGAGGACCGGTCGCCGGGCATGGCCCGGCGCTACCGATGTTCGATGGATCCATCGGTAGTGCCGGCCGCTGGCCGGCAACCGGGTGTACCGCCCATCGATGCACGGCGTGGATCTACCGGGCCTCGTTGAGCAGCTGCTCCAGGCCGGCGGTTTCGGCGGCCTCGTCAAATTGGCTGTGCCCCAGCCGCGCACGCACGAATGCCAGGCCATCGGCCGCCGCTGCGTCCAGCGTGCCGCGATGGTCGACCGGGTATCGGCGGAATGCCACCGGTTCGCCGCGCAGGGCCAGGCCGACGGCATACAGCAGGGTGGTGAGATAGGGCACGTCGCGATCCTCGCTGCCGTGGCCCAGCATCAACGGCTGGCTGAAGCCCCGCCGTGGCACGCCCAGATAGTCATGCAGCAGCGCCCAGATGCCCGGCACCGAGGTCAACGGTGCGCTGAACATTTCTCCCGTGTTCGCACCTTCCAAGGTGGCCGCCAGCGGGCCCAGGCACTGCTGGCGCGCCAGCGTGACCCGTGCATGGCCTTCATCGCTGAGTACGCGTGCGATACGCGGCTCCACCTGCAGCAGGCCATCGAGGAGGTAGGCGTGATAGGCATTGAGCGCGCCCGGATTCGGCGTGCGGCTGTCCGGCTTCATCACCAGCGCGGTCAGTTCGACGGCCGTGGGTGTGCCGGTGGTGAAGCTGCCGCGGTACTGCAGCGAGGGTCCATAGGACGGTGCCAGATGGCCGGCAGTGAGTGCGGCAGCGCCGCCCTGCGAATGGCCCACCGATACCCAACGCGGTGACAGCGTGGCATTGCCGAGGAAATGGCGGCTGGCCTTGATGAGATCGATGGCGTTGCGCGCGGAGGTGCGCACGTGCAGGTAGGCGTGGTCACCCGGGCCGCCCAGGCCTTGGTAATCGGCGGCGAGAACGGCATAGCCCTGTGCCAGGAACTGGTCGAGGAAGCGGCCATCGCGCTCGGGCTGATAGGGGCCGGATACCGAAGGCGCGCAGTGGTCGGCGATGCCCTGGGTGCCGTGGGCCCAGGATACGACCGGCCAGCCACCTGCCGGCGCAGGCCCGGCGGGCAGGTAGACCAGCCCGGTCGCCTCGGCCAGGCGTCCGTGATGATCGGGGGTGCGGTAGGCCAGCTTGTAGGCCTGCGCGGCCTTGGAGGGCACCCAGCTGGCGCGGTAGGGCGCGGCCGAGAGCAGGTCACCCGGCTCCGCCGCCAGCGCGACAAGGGGACTGGCGGCCAGCGCGAGCAGGGCAGTGACCAGCAGGGTCGGGCGGGGTCGGAACCGCAGGGACGATGAGGACATGTGGCGCTCCATGCAGGCCGGGATGGCCTTTGCGCCGCATTCTGGGAGCTGTCCTGCGCGCCGACTGCGATGGAAGTCGCAATGATCGCCGGTTCGTAGCATTCCTAGCGGTGACGCCAGGCAAAAAAAAGGCCCCGTGCGGGGCCTTCTTCTTACTTCTTTTCCAGTCGCGCATTGCGCTGGCCGGTCGCGGCGGACTTTTCGCCGGCAAACGGGTTCAGCTTGCGGATCATCCACGGGTACTTCGGCCACTTGCCTTCCAGCCACGGGTGATCCGGCTGGTTCAACTGCAGGACGCGGCGGGCGTCGTCGGCCAGGGTCTTGTTGCCCAGGTGGGTGTAGGACTCGGCCAGCACCGCCACGGCATCGTTCTGGAATGCGCTCTGCGGGTAGTTTTCCAGCAGGTAGTTGGCGCGGCCGGCAGCCGAGACCCAGGCGCCGCGACGCACGTAGTACAGGGCGTTGTCGAGTTCGTGCTGGGCGAATACGTCACGCAGCACCAGCATCCGCTGGCGCGCATCGGCGGCGTAGCGGCTGTTGGGGTAGCGATCGACCACGATGTTGAAGTCTGAATACGCCTGATGCGGCGTGGACAGATCGCGGCGGCTCGCGTCCAACGACCATACGCGACGCAGGAAAACCGTATTGCGGTTGGAGTTGGCCAGGCCGCGCAGGTAGTACAGGTACGCGATGTTGCGGTGCGTCGGGTAGGTACGGATGAAGCGGTCGATGCTGGACACCGCGTCATCGTGCTTGCCGGCCTTGTACTGGGCATAGGCCGATTCGATCATCGCCTGCTCGGTGTACGGGCCGTAGGGATACTGTGCCACCAGGCGACGGAAGCTGGCTTCAGCGCCACTCCAGTTGCCGCCTTGCATCAGCTTGTGGCTCTTTTCGTAGAGCTGTTCGACCGGGGTGCCTTCATCAGGGCGATCGCCCTTGGTGCCGCGGTTGCAGCCAGTGGCGACGATGACCAGCACCAGCAGGAGGGCGGTCAGGCGGACGGGCGCGGAGAGCAGGACGGAGCGTCGGATCATGGGGTCAATGCGGGACGCGGCTGGAATACGAAGGGTCGATGATAGCCTAGTGTCCTGTCCAGCGACTGAAACCGGCTCGCCGGGACCCCAAAATTTCGAAGATGCCCCCTGCCATGTCTGAACAACCCTCCGAATCGGCCCGCCAGGCCATTGTCCCCGACACCTCCGCCGGCCGCCGTTTCGACGCGGTCGTGGCCGAGCTGTTCCCCGAATACTCCCGCTCCCGCCTGACCGAGTGGATCAAGGCCGGCGACGTCCTGCTGGACGGCGCGCAGGCACGCCCGCGCGACGCGCTGCGCGGCGGCGAGGTGGTCACCCTGCAGGTGGTGCTGGAAACCCAGACCAGCGCCGAGCCGGAAGACATCCCGCTGGACGTGCTGTTCGAGGACGAGCACCTGCTGGTGATCAACAAGCCGGTCGGCCTGGTCGTGCACCCCGGTGCCGGCAACCACAGCGGTACTCTGGTCAATGCGCTGCTGTACCGCGACCCGTCGGTGGCGGTGCTGCCGCGCGCGGGCATCGTGCATCGCCTGGACAAGGACACCAGCGGCGTGATGGTCGTGGCCCGCACGCTGGAAGCGCAGACCGCACTGGTCGAGCAGCTGGCCGCCCGTGACGTGCACCGCCAGTACCTGGCCGTGGTGATGGGCGCGCTGGTGGCCGGTGGTACCGCAGATGCGCCAATCGATCGCCACCCGCGCGACCGCCTGAAGATGGGCGTGCGCGAGGATGGCAAGGAAGCGGTGACCCATTACCGCCTGCGCGAGCGCTTCCGTGCGCATACCGCGCTGGAATGCCGCCTGGAAACCGGGCGTACCCACCAGATCCGCGTGCACATGGCGCACCTGCGTCATCCGATCGTGGGCGATCAGCTGTACGGCGGTGCGCTGAAGCTGCCCAAGGGGGCCAGCGACGAGCTGGTGGCCGCGCTGCGCGGCTTCAAGCGCCAGGCCCTGCATGCAGAGACCCTGGAGTTCGTGCATCCGATCAGTGGTGAGCCGGTGCGCAACACGGCGCCGGCGCCGGCCGACATGCTGCACCTGATGAAGGTGCTGCGCGAAGACAGCGCGGCCTTCGCCGAGCGTGAGCGGGACCGCTGGTAATGACTACCGCGCTGCCGCTGCCGCTGCTGCAGGCTGATTGGCCGGCGCCCCCGGGCGTGCATGCACTGACCACGCGCCGGCATGGCGCGGGTATCTCGCCAGCGCCGTTCGCCCAGTTCAACCTGGGCAACCGGCATGCGGCCGACGGTGACACCCCGGCCAACGTCGAGCACAACCGGCAGCTGCTGCAGCAGGGCTTGGCACTGCCATCGGCGCCGCATTGGCTGCGCCAGGTGCACAGCAGCACCGTGCTGCGTTTCGGCGCGCCGCCGGTGGAGGGCGCCAGCGAACCGGTGGCCGATGCCGCGGTGACCTCGGTGCCCGGCGTTGTGCTGGCGATCCTCACCGCGGACTGCCTGCCGGTGGTGTTCGCCGCTGTCGATGGCAGCGAGGTGGGCGCCGCCCATGCCGGTTGGCGTGGCCTGGCCGACGGCATGCTGGAGGCCACCGTGGCCGCCATGCAGACGCCACCGGCGCAGCTGCGCGCGTGGCTGGGCCCGGCAGCGGGACCGGCCGACTACGAGATCGGCGAAGAGGTGTACCACGCCTTCGTCGGCCACGACGCGGCCGCTGCGGCGGCCTTCGTGGCGACCCGCCCCGGTCACTGGAAAGTGGATCTGTTCGCGCTGGCGCGACAGCGCCTGCAGGCCGCGGGCATGGAGCTGGGCAACATCCACGGCGGCACGGTCTCGACCATGGCCGATGCGGATCTGTACTCGCACCGTCGCGACCGCCGCACTGGCCGGATGGCGACGCTGGTGTGGATGGACTGATGCGCGGGGATCGCGCTGCGGGGGCAGAACCTGGCGGCGTGATCGTCTTCGATGGCGTCTGCGCGTTGTGCAGCCGCTGGGTGCGTTTCCTGCTGCGGTTCGACCGGCAGGAACGCTTTCGCTTCGCGGCGATGCAGGGCGCGCAGGGCAGCGCGATGTTGCGCGCGCATGGCCTGGACGCGCACGACCCGACCTCGTTCCTGCTGTTGGACGGGCAGGGCGCGTGGACCGATACCGATGCGATCCTGCGCGTGCTGGCGGCACTGGGTGGTGGCTGGCGCCTGGCGGCCGTACTGCGCGTGCTGCCACGCCGCTGGCGCGACGGGGCCTACCGCATATTGGCACGCAACCGCTATCGCTGGTTCGGGCGCCATGACACTTGCTACCTGCCCACCCCGGAACAAGCCGCGCGGTTCCTCGATTAAGCGCCGCCGGGCGTGGCCCGGCGCTACCCCGTGCCCGGATCAATGTAGCGCCGGGCCATGCCCGTGGGCGGTCAACCTTCCAAGGCTTCGAGGTAGCTGCGGCGCCAGTGGTTGATGTCGTAGGTGCGCAGGTGTTCCATCATCGCGTGCCAACGTTCCTTGCGCCGGTGCAGCGACATCGTCGCCGCAGTGGCGATGGCATCGGCCACGCCGTCCAGATCGTGCGGGTTGACCAGCAGCGCCTGCTTCATTTCATCGGCGGCGCCGGCCAGCAGGGACAGCACCAGCACGCCGGGATCTTCCGGGTCCTGCGAGGCAACGTATTCCTTGGCGACCAGGTTCATGCCATCGCGCAGCGGGGTCACCAGGCCGACAGCGGCGGCACGRTAGAAGCCGGTCAGSGTGGCGTGGGTGAAGTTCTGGTTGACGTAGCGCAGCGGTGTCCARTCCGGCTCGGCGTGGCCACCATTGATGTGGCCGGCGATCTGCTCCAGCTGGCTGCGCAGTTGCCGGTATTCGGTGACATCGCCGCGCGAGACCGGTGCGATCTGCAGGTACGTGAGCGAGCCGCGCTGGTCGGGATGGCGCTGCAGGTAGCGTTCGAAGCCGAGGAACCGTTCGGGCAGGCCTTTGGAATAGTCCAGGCGATCCACGCCGATGGCGAGCTGGCGGTCGCGCAGGCTGCTGCGCAGGTTCTTCACGGCCGCCTTGCTGGCTGCGGTGCTGGCCTGGCGGGCGATCAGCTCGGTGTCGATGCCGATGGGGAACGCCGCGGCTCGGAAGTGACGTCCACCGGGCGCTTCGAGCTTGCCGTTTTCCAGTACCCGGCCACCGCCGAACAGACGCAGGTAGGTCTGGAAGCGATCGGCATCGCGCTGGGTCTGGAAGCCGACCAGGTCATAGGCATACAGCGCCGAGAACAGCCGCAGATGGTCGGGCATGGCCTGCAGCAGGTCGGCCGAGGGCATCGGGATGTGCAGGAAGAAGCCGATGCGGCAGCCGATGCCGCGCTCGCGCAGCATCGCGCCGAGCGGAATCAGGTGATAGTCGTGGATCCAGACGATGTCGTCTTCGCGCAGCAGCGGCGCCAGCTTGTCGGCGAACAGTGCATTGACCCTGTGGTAGGTCTCGCGGGTGCCGCGGTCGTAGTCGACCAGGTCCAGGCGGAAGTGCAGCAGTGGCCACAGCGTGCGATTGGCGAAGCCGTTGTAGTAACCGTCCACATCGCGCTTGGCCAGGTCCATGGTGACGTACTGGATGTCACCATCGCGCTGCTCGTGCAGCGCGCCACTGGCCTCGCGCACGCTCTTGCCACTCCAGCCGAACCACAATCCGCCGCGTTCCTTCAGCGCCGCCAGCAGGCCCACGGCGAGGCCACCGGCACGGTTCTCGCCGGGCACAGCCACGCGGTTGGATACGATGACAAGACGGCTCATGAAGCCTCCTGCCAGGACCGCGACAGGCGCATCGCCGCAGTGATCAGGCCGACATGCGAGTAGGTCTGCGGGAAGTTGCCCCAGGCTTCACCACCGTCGAAGGCAAGGTCCTCCGACAACAGGCCCAGATGGTTGCGTTGCTGCAACAGTGATTCGAACATGTCGCGCGCCTCATCCATGCGGCCGATTGCAGCGAGCGCATCGATGTACCAGAACGTGCAGATGGTAAAGCTGGTTTCCGGTTCGCCGAAATCATCCGGCGCGATGTAACGGTACAGCGCGTTGCCGTGCTTGAGGTCGCGGCCGATGGCCTCGACGGTGGCGACGAAGCGTGCGTCGTTGGCGTCGATGAAGCCGATGTCGGCCAGCAGCAGCAACGAGGCATCAAGGCGATGGCCATCGAAGGTATCGGTGAAGTGGCCGAGCTCCTCGCTCCAGGCTTTTTCCATGATGCGTGCGTGGATGGTATCGGCACGCTCGCGCCAGTACTGTGCACGGTCATCACGCTTCAGGCGCACGGCGATCTTGCACAGGCGATCACACGCCGCCCAGCACATCGCGCTGGTGTAGGTATGCACTTCGGTGCGGCCGCGGAATTCCCACAGGCCGGCATCGGGCACGTCGTGCAGTGCGAACGCCTGTTCACCCAGCGGTTCGAGCCGGGCAAAGGTGTGGCTGTCACCCGGATCCTGCAGGCGACGGTCGAAGAACAGCTGGGTGGAGGCCAGCACCACGCTGCCGTATACATCGTGCTGGCGCTGCACCCAGGCCAGGTTGCCGCGCCGCACCGGGCCCATGCCGCGGTAGCCGGACAGGCTGGGCACTTCGTCCTCGTCCAGCTTGGCTTCGAAGCCGATGCCGTACAGCGGCTGCAGGGTGCCGTCGGTGGTGGCCAGGTTGAAGATGTAGCCGAGGAACTGCTCCATCGTGCGGGTGGCGCCCAGACGGTTCAACGCGCGCACCACGAAGGCGGCATCGCRCAGCCAGCAGTAGCGGTAGTCCCAGTTGCGCACGCTGCCGGGCGCTTCCGGAATCGAGGTGGTCATCGCCGCGATGATCGCGCCGCTGTCCTCGTACTGGCAGAGTTTGAGGGTGATCGCACTGCGGATCACCGCGTCCTGCCATTCCAGCGGGATGGACAGGTACCGCACCCATTCGCGCCAGTAGTCGCGGGTGCGCTGGAAGGCTTCCTGCACGTAGCCGCTGATGGAGCGGTTGAGCGATTCATCCACGCCCAGAATCAGGTGGATGGGATGGTTGAGCACGAACGGCAGGCCATCACGCACGAAGCGCACAGGAACGTCGGTGGTCAGGCGCAGCACATGCTCGGGCAGGATCCAGCGCACGTGGTTGCTGCCCCAGGTGGACTCGGGCACGCGCGCGCCCCAGTCGGTCAGAGGTCGTGCGCGGATCACGATGCGCGGGCTGCCGGACAACGGTCGCACCTGGCGAATGAGGCTGACCGGCCGGTAGAAACGGTCGTTCTGGCGCCAGCGCGGGGCGAAATCGAGGATTTCCAGCGCGCCGCCATGCGCATCGCGCAGCACGGTGCGCAGGATCGCGGTATTGGTGAGGTATTCCTGTTCGCTGCCGGCGAAGTCCTCCAGCTCGATGGCGAAGTCGCCGCCGGTCTGCTGGTTGGGGCTGAGCAGGGCACAGAAGGTCGGGTCGCCGTCGAAGGTCGGCAGGCAACTCCATACAACACGGGCGTGTTTGTCGACCAAGGCGCCGAAGCTGCCGTTGCCGACCACGCCCAGATCAAGATCGGGTTGGGTCATCACGCGGTACATCTCGGTTGCGGCCGTGGGGGCCGGGGTCAATACGCATTCTCACGCAGCCAGGCGTGCACGCTGCGTATGTCGGGCAGCGCGAACACCGCCGCGCTGGGTTCACGTTCGCCGATCAGCACGCTCCAGCCATGCAGGCCATTGGCCGCATCGAAGCCGAATTCATCGGTCAGGTCATCGCCGAGGAACACCGGCAGACGACCACGGAACGGCAGGTACTGCATCAGCCGACGTACGGCTCGGCCTTTGTTGGTAGCCACCGGGACGAATTCGACGACATGGTCGCCCGGCTGCAGGCGATAGCTGGCACGGCCGCGAACATGGCGCTCGGCGAAGGCGCGCACATCGTTGGCTGCATGCGGCGCGCCACGCCAGTGCAGGGCCAGGCCTACGCCCTTGTTCTCGACCAGCACGCCGGGGTGGCCATGGGCGAAACGCATGGCTTGTTGATGAAGCGCATGCAGCCAGTCGGCGGTGTCGTCACCATGCTCATCGCGTATCACGTGCCCGTCCTGCGCACGCAGTTCGTGGCCATGCAGGCCCGCAGCGGGAAGCTTGAGCGGCGCGAACAACTGGTCCAGCTGTTCAAGCGGGCGACCACTGACCAGTGCCACCGCACCTTCCAGGCGATCGCTGATGCGGCCGATGGCTTCACGCACATCGGGGAGAAGCTGCACGGCGTCGGGGCGTGCAGCGAATTCGATCAAGGTGCCATCCACATCGAGGAACAACGCGCAGGCGTCGTCCAGCAATGGAGGTGGCGGACGCAGGGGGAGCGGTTCAGCCATGGCGACCACCATGCCAGCGGCGGCGTGTACGCGGGGTCGAGGTCAGGCTACGGCTGGTGCGGACCAACGGTCCGCACCCACCCGATGGGTGCCGGCGCACCCACCCGCAGCGAGCCATCGCGTCCCGGTGGGTGCCGACCGTTGGTCGGCACGTTGTTCGCAGCAATCAGAACGTGTAGCGCACGCGACCGTAGTAGTACGCACCGTTGCTGCCGATCGGCGACAGCACGTCGTAGGGCAGGTTGCCGAAGTAGTGGATGTCCTCGTTGGAGCGATCCGGGTAGTTGTCGGTCAGGTTCTGCCCACCGATGGCCACGCTCCACTGCGGGGTGATGCGGTATTCCACTTCCGCATCCAGCTGCCACTCGGCCTGGTAGGTCTGGCGGGGAATGTAGCCATCACCGAAGTTGAATACGCGGGTCGCGCTGCCGTAGCGGTTCACCCGGCTGCTCAGCGACCAGTGGTCGTTGCTCCAAGCGGCTGAGAAACTGCCACGGGTGCGCGGGGTGGCGTCGGTCAGCGTATTGGTCTCTTCGATGCCGAACAGCACGTAGTCCGGGTCCAGCGCCTGCAGCTGCGCCGGTGTGGCCAGCACGTTCTTCAGCGTGGTCTTGGTGTAGGCGTAGGTGCCGGTCAACAGCAGCTGGCCATCGCCCAGCGACTGCCGCCAGTTGCTCACCAGCTCGGCGCCGCGGGTGCGCGTGTCGGCGGCGTTGACGAAGAAGCTGGCGCTCTGCAGGCCGCCGACGCCGTAGTTGGTGGCCACGTAATCGGTCAGCGCATCGCCGGTGATGCTCTCGGACAGTGCGATGCGGTCGTCGATGTCGATCTGGAAGAAGTCCAGCGACAGGTCGAAGTGCTCGCCGATGCGGCTGGTGAAGCCGAGCGAGGTGTTCAGCGACTTCTCCGGCTTCAGGTCCTGCGCACCCAGGCCACGGGCGATGGGGTTGTTGACCGAGAGCAGGCGGCCCTGCACCAGCTGGCCGCCGGCGTTGTAACCGGTGGAGGTGGATTCGTAGCCGATCTGCGCCAGCGACGGTGCGCGGAAATTGTTGGAGATCGCGCCGCGCAGGGCGAATGCCGGGGTGAACTCGTAGCGCAGTCCGAGCTTGCCGGTCAGTTCGCCGCCGAAGTCATCGCTGTGCTCGTAGCGCGCGGCCAGGTCGGTGGAGAATTTTTCGCCGAACTGGCTGGACAGGCTGGCGTAGACGCTGGCCACATCGCGCGACAAGGTCGCCGCGTCCTGCGGAGTCAGGCCACCGCCTGCCTGCGAGCCGGTCGGACGATCGGTGTACGGGCCGGCGGCGTAGCTGGCCGGGTCGCCTGGACGGGTCTGGTAGCGCTCGTGGCGGGCTTCGGCGCCCAGGCCCAGGGTGTGGCTGATGCTGTCGCTCTGCGAGAACACGCGGCTCAGGTCGAAGTTGCCCACGGTCTGCGCGTACTCGTAGTCCGCGGTCTTGAAGCGGGTCGGGCTGGTCGGGCCCAGCGAGGCATTCAGCGAATCGCGCAGACGATAGGTGAAGTCGTTCTGGCCGTAATCCAGGCTGCCGTCATAACTCCATTCACCCCACTGCCCACGGATACCGGCCACCGCCTGCACATCGCGGTTCTCGCCTTCGGAGATCGGCCGGTAGCCATTGGGGTAGACCTCCTTCCAGTTGGCATCGCCATCGGGATAGCGGAAGTAGTTCGCGCCTTCGGTATCACGCTGGTTGAAGGTACCGAACGCATAGAACGTCGCGGTCTTGCCCACCGGAATCTCGGTGTTCAGCCACAGATTGATGTCCTTGCTGGCGCCATCGCCGAGCACGTAGTTGCGCTTGCCCTGCAGTGCAAGATTGGCCTCGGTCTGGTCCCACGGCGGAATCTGGTCGAAGCCGGCGCGGTTGGTGCCGTTGCGCTTCTTGTATTCCAGGCCGACGCGCAGGAAGCCGCCGTCTTCGCCCAGCGAGGTGCCGACCTTGGCACTGAGGTTGCCCGTCTGGCCGTCGGTGAGGGTGCGGCCGATCGGCTTGAGGTCGGTGTGGTTGGCGCCGTAGCTGGCTTCGATCTCGCCGCCGTCGCCGCCGTTGTCGAGGATCACGTTGATSACSCCGGCCACSGCGTCRGASCCGTACAGCGCRCCGGCGCCRTCGCGCAGYACTTCGATGCGCTTGATSGCGCTGAYCGGRATKGCGTTGAAGTCSACCGGCGTGGTGCCCTTGCCGATCTTGCTGTCGGTGTTGACCAGCGCGSTGYKGTGGCGGCGCTTGCCGTTSACCAGCACCAGYACCTGGTCCGGCGACAGCCCGCGCAGCTGCGCGGCGCGCACGTGGTCGGCGCCGCCGGAGTTGGACTGGCGGGGGAAGTTGAACGAGGGCAGCAGGGCCTGCAGGGCGCTGCCCAGCTCGCCATTGACCACGCCGGCCTTGCGGATGTCCTCGGCGGTCAGCACGTCCACCGGCGAGGTGGATTCAAGCACGGTGCGGTCGGCGGCGCGGGTGCCGGTGACGATCACCGTGTCCAGGTTGGTGGCGGCGTCCTGGGCCGAAGCCAGGGCGGGGGACAGGGCGAGCGCGATGGCGAGGCCGAGCGGCGACGCGGACAGGCGGGGGGACATGCGGACTCCAGCAGCAACAACGTGGGGAAGGGGGGGAGATAGTTTCACTTACATCCATCCGGATGAAGCGATATATTATCTTGGCGTGAGGAGGCGGTGCGATGCAAGTCCCGTCTCCCATTGCATTACTTCATGCCTTGCCGGCATGAGGGCATTGGTTGCAGCCGCAACCGAGGCGCAGGTGTACCCTCCGTGCCCCTTCGTCGTGCTTTTTTCCCTTCCCGGAGTGCTGTTCCCGATGAAACACCTTGGCCTTGTCTTCGCCGTGCTGCTGGCCACCAGTGGCTGCGCCAGCCTGTCCTCCAAGGCGCCCAGCGCCTATGCCACCACCGCCGACCTGCAGGGCGACGCCGCGCGTCCGTCCAGCGGCCACGGCTGGGTGCGCAGCGAGCTTTATTTCGGCGTGGGCGAAGAGCAGGGCGCCGGTGACCGCCCGCAGGCCGACACCATCAGTGATGCGCAGTGGCGCGCGTTCCTGGACAAGGAAGTGACGCCGCGCTTCCCGGACGGCCTGACCGTGTTCGATGCCTACGGCCAGTGGCTGTTCCGTGGCGATGCCTCCCCGAACCGCCTGCGCACCAAGGTGCTGGTGGTGCTGCACGAGGACAGCCCGCAGCGCCGCGCCGACATCGAAGCGATCCGTCTGGCGTGGAAGCAGCAGACCAAACACCAGTCGGTGCTGTGGTCGCGGCAGGCGGTTGACGTATCGTTCTGACCTGGACGCGCCACTGTGGCGCTGCAGGGAATGACGATGGCACCCAGGGAAGTGCTGATGGCGGTGATGCTGGCCGGTCTGTTGGCGCCGGCGGCACAGGCGCAGGACGAGGACCGGGGCCTGCTGCGGTTTTCGCCGGCRGCGGGCGTGCAGGCGTCGGTGGAGGTACAGGAGGACGGCATGCTAGCCGTGCTCCTGCAGCCGGCAGGGAAACGGCAGCGCCTGCCTGGCGCGCCGGACGCCGAGGGACATTCGCGCCTGAGCGCAGAGGACCTCGATTTCGACGGGCGTCCCGAGCTGGTTGCGCGCGCGGCGGTGGGCATGGTCAATGAGGCCGTTGCGGTCTATCGCTTCGACGTGGGCAGCGGTGAGTTCCGCGCACTGAAGGCGGTGACCCATGGAAACGACCAGTGCGGTGACCTGATGGGCCTTACCGCCGACGCCGCCACGCGCACGCTGACCGCCAGCTGCCGCAGCGGGCCGATGTGGTACACCGACGTGTATCGCTTCAACGGACCGCAGCTCTATCTGTACCGCGGTGAGAGCGTGTTGATGCTGGGCGATACGCTGAACCGGGCGCTGCACTGGGAAGAGACCGAGAACCAGGGGCCACTGGCGGTGTGGCGTACCTACGATCCCTCCGGCAAGGTGCTGGAAAGCGCCATCGGCGACGGGCTCGGCGCACCAGCAAGCGGTGCGCCGCTGGTGGGGCTGATGGCGAGCGTGCTGCCTGCGCGCCTGTTCCTGTTCGATCATCCCGGTGCGTCCAGCACGCAGCGCTACCTGGTGCAGGGTGATCGCGTGGAGATGCTGGATGAGCAGGATGGTTGGGTGAAGCTGCGTTATCGCAACCCGAAGCGCGGCGCGGTGACGGGGTGGATCAACGTCAACGATTGACGGCAGCCCTGCCCGGAGTTTGCACGACAAGGCGATCGGCCTCTTGCCCACGGGAGCATCACTTCACCGGGACTAGCCTCGGGGTTCCCCCTTGCAAGGCTGTAGTCCCATGAGCAAGCGCGTTGCCGAGATCGTCGTCGATACCCTGCAGCAGGCGGGCGTCCGCCGTTGTTATGGCATCGTCGGCGACACCCTGAACCATGTCACCGACGCACTGCATCGCAGTGAGATCGAGTGGGTGCATGTCCGCCATGAAGAGGTCGCGGCGTTCGCGGCCGGTGCCGATTCATTGATCAGTGGCCAGCTGACCGCCTGCGCGGGTTCGTGCGGTCCTGGCGGTCTGCACTTCATCAACGGCATCTTCGAGAGCAACCGCAACCGCGCGCCGATGGTGCTGATCGCCAGCCAGGTGGTCACCAGCGAACTGGGCATGGAGTTCCCGCAGGAAGTGGATTTCAAGGCGGTGTACGGCAGCTGCACCGTGTTCTGCGAGCAGGTGCACAGCCCGGCCCAGGCACGGCGCGTGGTGGCGCTGGCCTGCCAGGCGGCGATCAGCCGCCGCGGTGTGGCGGTGGTGATCCTGCCGGCCGACATCAGCGAAGCGGAAGTGAAGCACGATGTGCCGTTCTCGGTGCATTACACCCAGCCGGTGCTGCGCCCCTCCGAGGCCGAGCTGCAGCACATCGCCGAACTGCTGGGGCAGGGCAAGCGCATCGGCATCTATGCCGGCGCCGGTTGCCAGGGGGCACATGCGCAGCTGCTGGAACTGGCGCGGCGCCTGCAGGCACCGGTGGCRCACACATCGCGTGCGAAGGACTTCGTCGAACCGGACAACCCGTACAACATGGGCATGACCGGAGTCTTCGGCATCGAATCCGGGTTCCACACGTTGATGGAGTGCGACACGCTGCTGCTGCTCGGCGCGGATTTCGCCTGGGGCCAGTTCTATCCGGACAAGGCCACGATCATCCAGGTCGACCGCGACGGCAGCCACCTCGGTCGCCGCCATCCGGTGAACCTGGGCGTGGTCGGTGATATCGCACCGACGCTGGACGCGCTGCTGCCGATGCTGCCCCCGCGCGAAGACAGCAGTTTCCTGGACGAATGCATCGAGCACCGCGACAAGGCGCTGAAGAAGCGCGAGCAGGAGGAACAACCCGGCGAAGGCGAACTGATCCATCCGCAGCACCTGACCGCGCTGCTGTCGAAGTACGCTACCGACGATGCGCTGTTCACCGCGGATGGTGGCTCGCCGATGGTGTGGGTGCTGCGGCACATCCGGGTGAATGGCCGGCGCCGCACGCTGACCAGCCTGCTGCACGGCACGATGGCGAACGCGATGCCGCAGGCGCTGGGTCTGCAGAAGGCCTTCCCGGGGCGGCAGGTGATTTCGTTGTCCGGCGATGGTGGGTTGGCGATGTTGCTGGGCGACCTGCTGACCGCGGTGCAGGAGAATCTTCCGATCAAGGTGGTGGTGTTCAACAACGGCTCGCTGAATTTCGTCGAGCTGGAGCAGAAGGTGGAAGGGCTGCTGGACAACTACACCGACCTGAAGAATCCGGATTTCGGGCGGTTGGCCGAGGTGATCGGCTTCCATGGCCGCACGGTGACCCGCAGCGAGGACCTGGAAGAAGCGGTGCAGGATTTCCTGGCCCAGCGTGGGCCGGCGCTGCTGGATGTACACACCAGTCGCGCGGAGCTGGTGATGCCGCCGCAGATCGAGGCCAAGCAGGTGGCAGGCACGGCGTTGTATGCGGCCAAGGCGGTACTGAGCGGTCGCATCGACGACGTGAAGCATCTGCTGGTGGACAACTTCCTGAAAAAGTGAGGGTTGGGGGTTTGATGCAGGGCTGCGCCCTGCACCCTGCACCCGCCGAATCAACTTTTGATCTTTCTTCCGTGGTTGGCGTCCGCAGGAAACTGTCAGGGGCCGGGCGGGGTGCGGGGGGGGGGGGGG